>JALRCL010000752.1 GCA_023268575.1 Patulibacter sp. | reverse complement strand
CCTGCTGCGGGTCGTCGCGACGCTCGACGAGCAGGTCACGATGGCCAGCGTCCGGGCGTTCATGGTCCTCAGCGCGTGCGAGGACCTCGGCACCGTCGTGCGCTCCGCGCCGACGGCCGACGGGCTGGACGCCTTCGACGGCGACACGGTCGCCGCCTGGATCGACGTCGACCCGGCGCTCGACCACGACGTCGCGCGGACCGCGATCGCCGCGGTCCCCGAGGTCGCCGACGTCGCCGTCTGGGCCGACGAGCCGACCGTCGCCGCGATCGCGGCTCGGCCCGACGACCCGCCGGTCCGCGAGGCCGCGGAGCCCGAAGCCGCACGCGACGCCGCGACCGGTCAGGGCTCCGGCGACGTCGCGGCGGCGAGCGCGTCGCCCGTTCCCGCGCCGAGCGGCGCCGGCGAGCCGGTCGCCGACGGGACGGCCGCTCCACGGCCCGCCGAGACCGGGGGAGACCCGAAGACCCGGCGCGCCACGAGCGTCCGCGTCGACGCGGACCGCCTGGACCAGCTCATGCACGGCATGGGCGAGCTCGTCGTGCACCGCACCCGACTGGAGGCGCTGCTCGACGACGCCGGCACGCCCGACCTCCGCGACGCCCTGCAGGACCTGCAGCGCTCCTCGCACGCCCTGCACCACCTCGTGATGCAGGTCCGGATGATCCCGGTCGACGCCGTCTTCCTGCGCTTCCCGCGGCTCGTGCGGGATCTCGCCAGCCGCCTGGACAAGCAGGTCGACCTCGAGCTCGTCGGCCGCGACACCGAGCTGGACCGGACCGTCGTCGACGCCCTCGGCGATCCGCTCGTGCACCTCGTGCGCAACGCGCTGGACCACGGGCTCGAGACGGCCGCCGAGCGCGAGGCCGCGGGCAAGCCGCCCGTCGGCAGCCTCACGATCTCCGCCCGTCAGAGCTCGGGGCAGGTCGTCATCTCCGTCAGCGACGACGGTCGCGGGATCGATCCGGAGAAGGTCGCCGCCCGCGCCGTCGAGCGCGGCCTCATCACCGCCGCGCAGGCCGACGAGGTCGACGAGCGCCGCGCCGCCGAGCTCCTGTTCGCGCCGGGCTTCTCGACCGTCGAGCAGGCGACCGACATCTCGGGCCGCGGCGTCGGGATGGACGCGGTGCGCACGACGATCCGCGGCGTCGGGGGCGAGGTCGTCGTCCACTCCGCCACGGGCCGCGGGACGACGACCGAGATCCGCCTGCCGCTGACGCTCGCGATCACCTCGGCGCTCGTCGTCGACGTCGCCGGGCAGCCCTACGCCGTGCCGCTGGACCGCGTCGAGCGGATCGTCCGCGTCGACGAGCAGGTCGTCCGCTCGGTCGTCGGGCGGCCGGTGATGCTTCACAACGACGAGGCGATCGCCCTCATCGACGGGCCTTCCGCGCTCGGGGAGGCCTCGGCCGGCGAGCTGCCCTTCGCCCTCATCCTCCACGGCCACGACCGCTCGGCGGCCCTGACCGTGACGCGGCTGGACGGCCAGCGCGAGCTGGTGACCCGGCCGATGCCCACCGACGTCTCCCGGGACGCGCCGCTGGCCGGCGGCGCGGTGCTGGCGGGGGGCGAGATCGCCCTCGTGATCGACGTCGACACCCTGATCCTCCGTGGCGGACCGGCCGGGCCGGCCGCTGCGGTCGACCGCCGTTCCCGCCCCCGTCGCGCCGCCTAGGAGCCGCCCATGTCCGTGCCCGCCTACACCCCCCTCCAGCGCGACGCGCTCGCCGAGCTGGCCAACATCGGCTGCGGCCAGGCGTGCACCGCCCTGGGCTCGCTGCTGGGGCGCGTCGTGGACCTGTCGGTCCCGACGGTCCAGGCGCTGGACCTCGCCGACGCCGTCGAGGCGCTCGGCCCGGCGGAGGACGTCGTCACCGCCGTCGTGCTCCCGACGGCGGGCGACATGGAGGCCGCCGTCCTGCTCGTCTTCGATCCGAGCGACGTCGCGCGCCTCGGCGCGCTGCTCGGCGTCGATCCCGAGGACCACGAGATGGCCGTCTCCGCGATGAGCGAGATCGGCAACATCCTCGGCGCGAACTACCTGGAGGCGCTCATGGCCGTCGCCGGGATCGCCGCCGAGCCCGGACCGCCGATGGGCCTGACGGACATGCGCGCGGCGCTCGTCTCCTCCGCGCTGGCCTCGAGCCCCGCAGCGCTCGAGGCGGCGATCCTCATCGACACGCGGCTGAGCGTCGAGGGCGAGGAGTGCTCGATCGCGTTCGTCCTGCTCGCCGGCACCGACGACATCGAGCGCCTGCTGCAGAGCGTCGGCCTGGGAACCGAGGCCTGAGGTGCCGACCGGGGAGACCATGGTCCGGATGGGCGAGCTCGCCGCCACCGCTGGTGACGGGGTGCTCTGCACGATCGGCCTCGGCTCCTGCGTCGGCGTCGCCCTCGTCGACGACGATCGCGGCGTCGCCGCGCTCGCGCACGTCGTCCTGCCCGACTCCACGCCCCACGCCCGCGGCGGCGCCGTCGCGACGCCGGGCAAGTTCGCCGACACCGCCCTGCCGCTGCTCGTCGAGCGTGCGGTCGGCGAGGGCGCCGGACGTCGCCAGCTGCGGGCGGTCCTCGTCGGCGGGGCGTCGATGTTCGCGCTGCGCCGCGGCGGCGCTGCCCAGGAGGTCGGCGATCGCAACGTCTCCGCCGTGCGCGATGCGCTGCGGCGCCTCTCCGTGCCGGTCGCGGCGCAGGACGTCGGGGGCGGCAGCGGCCGCACCGTCCGCGTCCAGGCCGACGGCACCGTGCGGGTGAAGGTCGCCGGCGGCGGGGAGACGGTCCTGCGCGCGCCCGGCGCCGGGCGGGCCCGCACCACGACCCGATCCACCAGTCCCTCGATGCTCCGGAGCGCCGCATGAGCGAGGTCATGAGCCAGGACGCCGTCTCGGCGCTCGTCGAGGCCGCCCGGACGGGCGCGCTCGGCGGCGGGGACGCGCCGACCGCCGGCCGCCGCACGAAGCGCCCGCGCCGGGTCGACTTCACGCGGCCGACGAAGTTCACCAGCGACCAGCAGCGGCGACTGCACCGTGCCCTCGACGGCTTCTGCCGCTCGGGCGGCACGCGCCTCTCCGCGGAGCTGCGCACCGCGGTCGAGCTCGAGGTCATCGACCTCGATCAGCTCGCGTGGTCGATGGCGCACGGCTCGCTCCCGCGCGAGGCCGTCGGCGCGACGATCACGACCGACGCCGGCGGCGCCGGATCGCGCCTGCTGCTGGCGATCGAGCAGGGCTTCCTGCTCGCGGCGCTGGACCGCCTGCTCGGCGGCGCGGACCGCGCCGGGTCGCCGACGCGCCGCTTCGGCGACATCGACTGGGCGCTGTCGAGCCTGTTGCTCGAGCAGCTGCTCTCGCAGCTCGGCCCGGTGTGGCAGGACCTCTGCGGCCAGCGGCTGGAGCTCGACCGGCTCGAGCCGACCGCGGAGACCTCGCACCTGGCCTCCGTCAGCGAGCCGACGCTCGCGGTGACCTTCGAGGTCCGCCTGCTGAAGCGCTCCACGACGATGGTGCTGCTGATCCCGTACGTCGCGGTCGCATCGGTCGCCGACGCGCTGGGCGGCAACGACCACGGGCCGATCGGCGACGACGCCACGCCGGCGGACACGGACGCCGCCGTCCGCGCCGTCGACGTCGTCGTCCGCGCCGAGGTCGCCCGCGTGCGGCTCACGATCGGCGCCGTGTCCGCCCTGCGCCCCGGCGACGTGCTGCGCCTCGACGCCCCCGTCGACGGCGGCGTGCGGATCTGCGCCGATCAGACGCCGGTCTTCGTCGGCCGTCCCGGCCGGCTCGCGGCCCGCCGCGCCGTCCAGGTCCTCGATCCCGTGGAGGAGCACCGATGAACGCCCAGGCAGAGGCGCTGCGCGAGCTCGGCGCGTCGACGGCCGCCGCGGCGGCCGACGCGCTCGCCGTCTACGTGGGGGAGGGGATCGCCGTCGGCGCGCCCCAGATCCTCGATGCCGATGCCCACCCGCTGACCGGGGCCGCCTTCCCGGCCGTCGCGGTCGACGTCCAGTACGTCGACGGCGTCACCGGCGGCAACGTCTTCGTCATGCCGCCGAGCGGCGCGCGGGCCCTGGCCGACGCGATGCTCGGCCAGGAGACCGCGGCCGACGCGTCCGAGGACGCCGAGCTCGACGAGATGCAGCAGTCGGCGATCGGCGAGGCGATGAACCAGATGATGGCCGCCGCCGCCGCGGCCACGAGCGCCGTGCTCGGCACCGACGTCGACATCGCGCCGCCCCGCCAGCGCCGCCTGGCCAGCGCGGCCGACGCCGACGGCGAGCTCGAGCTCGCGCCGCACGTCGTGACGATCCCGATGGTCGTCGCCGGCGCGCCCTGCCGGCTCGTGCAGCTCGTGCCGAACGCCTTCGTCGTGCGCCTCACCCGCGCGATGGACGAGCGCGGCGCCGAGATCGAGTCCGCGTCCGCCGAGGACCCCGGCGCCCCCGGCGCCGCGCGCGCCACGACCGCGGGCGAGCGCCTGCGGGAGGTCGGCGTCGACGTGTGGGTCGAGCTCGGCCGCACGCGGATGCCGGCCGGCCAGCTCGTGACCACGCCGACCGGCGGCGTCCTGGCCCTGGACCGCCTCGCCGACGACCCCGTCGACCTCTACGTCGGGGGGCTGCGCTTCGGCCGCGGGCGCCTCGTCGTCGTCGACGGGAGCGAGTGGGCGCTGCGCGTCGAGGAGCTCCACGGGCTCCCCGACGACGCGCTCGTGCCCGCCGCGACCGGCGCCGCCGCGCACCCTGCTTCCCCGACCGACAACCATCCCCCGGAAGGAGCCTGAGATGGCCCGTGTCCTCGTCGTCGACGACGCCGCGTTCATGCGGAAGATGCTCACCGACGTGCTCACCCGAGGCGGCCACGAGGTCGCCGGCGAGGCCGCCGACGGCGTCGCCGCGGTGACCGCCTACCAGGACGTCAAGCCCGACATGGTGACGCTCGACATCACCATGCCCGAGCAGGACGGCCTGGCCGCCCTGAAGGAGATCATGGCCCTGGACCCGGGCGCCCGGGTCGTCATGTGCTCGGCGCTGGGCCAGGAGGCCCGCGTCCTGGAGTCCGTGAAGCTCGGCGCCCGCGACTTCGTCGTGAAGCCCTTCAAGCCCGAGCAGGTCCTGCGCGCCGTCGACAAGGCGCTCGCCTGAGCGAGCGCCGGCCGCGCGCCGGGGCCGGCCACCGGGCCCCGACATCGGTCCATCCGCCTCGGGCCTCCCGGGCGCGGGCCGATCACCGCCGCTGACGCCGCGTACGGCGTACTGCCTTCCCACCCGTCCGACAGGAACCCTCGATGTCCCGACTTCGCGACCTCCCGCTCGCCGCTCGGCTCGGCGCGCTCGTCGCCGTTCCGCTGCTCGGCCTCCTGGTCGTGCTGCTCGTCGCGCTGCACGACCTCGGGAACGCCGAGTCGCAGCTGCGCGACGTCGCCGCCGCGTCCGGCGTCCCCGCTGCCGTGGCCGCCGACGCGCGCGCCGCGGCCGGCGACACGACCGGCAGCGAGACCCCGCTGATCCTCCTCGCGGTCCTCGTGGCCGCCGGGTCCGGCGCGCTCGTCCTCGTCATCGGTCGCTCGATCCTGCGACCGCTCGACGCGCTCGGGCAGCGGCTGAAGAGCCTCGGCGACCGCTGCATCACGGGCCTGGGCGCGGGTCTGGAGGCGTTCGCCAACGGCGACCTCACCCACGTCACGAAGCCCGTCACGACCCCGATCGAGCTCGACCGCAAGGACGAGATCGGCGAGCTCTGCGAAACGTTCGACGAGATGCTCCTGCTCGCCCAGGGCGGCATCGCCTCCTACGACCGGGCGCGCGTCTCGCTGACCGACATGATCAGCCGCGTCTCGTCCGGCGCCGGGTCCGTCGCCGCCGCCTCGGCGCAGATGGCGACGACCTCCGAGGAGGCCGGCCGCACCGTGGCCGAGATCGCCGACGCCGTCGGCGAGGTCGCCCGCGGCGCCGAGCAGCAGTCCCGGATGGTCGAGGAGTTCCGGGGCGTCGTGGGCCTCGCCTCGTCGAGCGTCGACGAGATGGCCGGACGCGCAGACGGCGCCCGCAGCGCCGCCGAGCAGGCCGAGTCCGTCGCCCGCGAGGGCGTCGACGCCGCCGACCAGGCGACCGCGGCGATCGAGGCGGCCGCGGCATCGAGCGCGCGGATCACCGACGCGATCTCCGGCCTCTCGGCGAAGTCCCACGAGATCGGCTCGATCGTCGAGGCGATCACGTCGATCGCCGCCCAGACGAACCTCCTCGCGCTGAACGCCGCGATCGAGGCCGCCCGCGCCGGCGAGCAGGGCCGCGGCTTCGCGGTCGTCGCCGACGAGGTCCGCAAGCTCGCCGAGGGCAGCCAGGCGGCCGCCGCCGACATCGCCGCGATCGTCACCGAGATCCAGGGCGAGACCCAGGCCGTCGTCGAGGTCGTCGACGCCGGGGCCGCGCAGACGACCGCGAGCGTCGCGACCGTCGAGCGGGCGCGCGAGGCGTTCGTCGCGATCGGCGCCTCGGTCTCCGAGCTCGCCCGCGGCGTCGAGGAGATCGGCCAGGCCGCCACCGGCACCGCGTCGGAGACGGCTCGCGCGGGCGAGCAGGTCCACGAGATCGGCGCCCTGGCGGAGAGCTCCTCCGCCTCCGCCGAGCAGGTCGCCGCCTCGACGCAGCAGACGTCGGCCTCCACCCAGGAGATCGCCGCCTCCGCGCAGGAGCTCGCCGCGACCGCCGACGAGCTCGCGCAGCTCGTCAACCGGTTCACGCTCGCCCCGGCCTGATCCACCCCGCTCGCGACCGGCGGCCCGCCCGCCGTCGCGGGCGCCCCGAGCTTCGCCCGGCGCGCACGGCGCCGGGCGAGGGACGCCGTGCGTCTCGGGGGATGCGCACGGCCCACCAGCGCCCTCGAACCGCCTCGGCGGGACGGGGGCGCTCGTCGTCGTCGCGGAGGAGACGGACGCGCCGCGGCGCCGGATGTCCCGTGCGCACCGGCCTTCGCGGCCCGCGACTAGACGGTCGTCCGATGCCGCGTTCAGTCCTCGACGACCCGGTCGATCACCAGCCTCGAGCAGCGGTCCACCACCCGCTGATCCCCGATGAGCCGTCCAACCGTCGTACGCCGCTCGCGGTGGTCGACGCTCGCCCTCGCGGCGGGCGCCGCCCTGTCCGCGCACCTCCTCCTGCCCGCGCTCGCGCTCGCCGACCGGGCGTCCGAGTCGACCCCCGTGAACCTCGGAGGCGACGCGGACGCGGCGCCCACGCAGGTCGGGGGCGGCAGCTTCGCCCGCGTCATCGCGGGCCTCTTCGTCGTCGTCGCCGCGATCTACGGGGTCACCTGGCTCCTGAAGCGCCTGAAGCGCGTGGGCGAGCCGGGGTCCGGTCGCCCCGGTGCGATGGAGGCGGTGTCGAGCTTGACGCTCGCCGGCGGCGGCACCTTGCACCTCGTCCGCGTGGGCGACGAGCTCCTGCTCGTGGGCTCCGGCAGCCAG
This sequence comes from Patulibacter sp., assembly GCA_023268575.1. Taxonomy (GTDB): domain Bacteria; phylum Actinomycetota; class Thermoleophilia; order Solirubrobacterales; family Solirubrobacteraceae; genus Patulibacter. The sequence goes on along the minus strand of JALRCL010000752.1, from coordinate 6,503 downwards.
GGAGCCACGACGCTCCGCGGCTGGGAGGTCGAGGAGGCCATCGAGCACGGACTTCTGCCCGCTCCCGCTGGGGGGCAGGACGGGCACGAAGACGGTGGGGACGGACCGGCCACCGGCGAGGGGGGCTCCGGGGGGACCCCCCCTCGCTCGGCCGGTCCGTCGTCCGCCGCGCCCCTCGCCGACGCCTGGCGCCGGCTCCTCGACCGCCTCCGGGCGATGACCATCAGGAGCTGAGCGCGGTGGAGGCGACCAACGGCAGCAACGCCGTCCAGCTGCTCCTCCTGATCGGCGGCATCTCGCTCGTCCCGGCGTTGCTCTTCTGCGTCACCGGGTTCACGCGGATCCTCATCGTCCTGGGGTTCGTGCGGGCCGGTCTCGGCACGCAGACGACGCCGCCCAACCAGGTCCTCGTCGGCATCGCGCTGTTCCTCACGCTCTTCGTCATGGGCCCGACGTTCGACACCGTGCGCAAGGAGGCGATCCAGCCCGCGATGGCGGGCAAGATCGACACCGTCCGCGCGGTCGAGCGTGCCGAGGGTCCGCTGCGCGAGTTCATGTTCAAGCAGACGCGCACGAGCGACCTGCGCCTGTTCGTGAAGCTCGGGAAGATCGAGCGTCCGCGCACGCGGGCCGACATCCCGACCCGGGTGCTGATCCCGGCGTTCATCATCAGCGAGCTGAAGACGGCCTTCCAGATCGGCTTCCTGATCTTCCTGCCGTTCCTCGTGATCGATCTCGTCGTGTCAGCGACGCTGATGAGCCTCGGCATGATCATGCTGCCGCCGGTCTTCATCAGCCTGCCCTTCAAGATCCTGCTGTTCGTCCTCGTCGACGGCTGGGCGCTCGTCACGAGATCCCTCGTCCAATCGTTCGCCTGACCCGCCGAAGGGAGAGCTCCGTCATGGATCAGGACTCCGCGGTCTCCATCACCAGCCAGGCGATGGAGCTCGCGTTCAAGGTGGCGGCTCCGCTGCTCGTCGCCGGCCTCGTCGTCGGCGTGCTCGTCTCCGTCTTCCAGGCCGTGACGCAGATCCAGGAGCAGAGCCTGCAGTTCATCCCGAAGCTCGCGGTGTCGGCGCTCGTGCTGATGATCGCGGGCCCGTGGATGCTCGGGCAGGTCGTCACCTGGTCGCACGACCTCTGGGGCTCGATCCCCGCGCTCGTCGGCCGGCGCTAGGCGGGCGCCCCGGCGCGGTCGCCCACGCCGGGGCCGGCCGTCACTGCGCGCAGGACCGCAGCCCGACGCGGTCGGCCGCCGCGTCGATCGCCTGCGAGAGCGGCTCGAGCTGCCCGAGCTGCTGCATCCCGCTGGCGTCGCGGGCGGCGGCCTTCCGCGCCAGCGTCTCGAGCAGCTCCGTGCCGCGGCGCGACGCGGCGAGGAAGGCGTCGTACGGCGCCTGCAGCGACGCGGCGGGGTCCAGGGCCTCGAGGGCGGTCTGCTGGCGGCGGGCCAGCGGGGCGACCGCGCCGAAGTAGCGCGCGGCCTCCGTCGCGTCGGCGACGTCGCGCGGGTCGGGCACGGCCTTCGCCTGCGCCTCGAAGCGCTTGCAGATCGCGTCGGCCTGAGCGACGAGCTCCGCGTCCCCGAGCGTCGCCGACGTGGTCGGGGCGTCGTCGTCCCCGCCGCAGGCGGCGAGCGTGGCGGTGCAGGCGAGCGCGGCGACGAGCGTCGCGAGCAGTGGGCGTGGCATGGGTCCCTCTCGGTCGGGGTGGCACGGCGGCGCGACCGGAGGAGGCCGCGACCGGAGGAGGATCCGGGAGCCGGGGTCGCCCGGCGACGGGAGCGCCACCCTGAACTTCGGTGCCGGCGCTCAGGCGCCGACGCGCAGGCCGTCGAGCACGAGGCGGGCGAGGCGCTCCGCGCGGGCGCGCCAGTCGGGGTCCTCCACGGCGCTCCAGAGGCCGGCGAGCGCCAGCAGCACGTCCTCGCCGTCGAGATCCTGGCGCAGCGTCCCGTCGCGGGCCCCGGCGGCCAGCAGCGCGTCCAGCGCCTCGAGCACGACGCCGCGGGCCGACGGCTTCGGGCCGGCGCCGGAGGCCACGAGCACCTCGCCGAGGGCCCGCTTGGAGGCGCCGAAGGCGACGAACCGGGCGAGCCATGCCTCGAGCGCGGCGGCCCCGGTGGCGTCCGCCAGCAGCGGCTCGATCTCGCCGAGGCGCTCGATCTCCCGGGCGTAGACCGCGGCGACGAGCGCGGCCCGGTCCGGGAAGTGGCGGTAGAGCGTGCCGACGCCGACCCCGGCGTGCGCGGCGATCTCCGTCATCGGCACGGCGGTCCCGCGGGCGGCGAGCAGCTCGGCCCCGCTGCGCAGGAGGGCCTCGCGGCTGCGGCGGGCATCGGATCGGGGGGCGGGCGACAAACCGGAAGCTCCTTCCGCTTCATGCTACCGTCGTGAAGCGGAACAGCATTCCGCTTTCGCCCCCGTCCCAGGAGCACGCACATGTCGACCGTCCTCACCACGCCCTTCGGCGAGCAGAGCACCGCCGAGGAGGTGAGCGCCGGACTCGACCTCACCGGGCTGCGCGCGCTCGTCACGGGCGCGGCCTCGGGCATCGGCGCGGAGACGGCGCGGGTGCTCGCGCTGCGCGGCGCCGCGGTGACCCTCGCGGTGCGCGACGTCGCGGCCGGGCGCGCGGTCGCCGGGGCGATCGACGCCGCGACCCCGGGCCCCGCGCCGGTCGTCGAGCGGCTGGACCTCGCCGACCTCGACAGCGTCCGCGGGCTGGTCGATCGCTGGGACGGCCCCCTGCACGTGCTCGTGGCCAACGCGGGCGTCATGGCCCTGCCGGAGCTCCGGCGGACCCCCGCCGGGCACGAGCTCCAGCTCGCGACGAACCACATCGGGCACGTCGCGCTGGCCACCGGGCTGCGGCCGGCCCTCGCGGCCGAGGGCGCTCGGGTGGTCGTGCTCTCCTCGACCGCGCACCTCTTCTCGCCGGTGCTCTTCGACGACCCCGCCTTCGCCTTCGTGCCCTACGGCCCGTTCCTCGCCTACGGCCAGTCGAAGACCGCCAACGCGCTGTTCGCCGTGGAGGCCGACCGCCGGTGGGCGCGGGACGGCGTGCGCGTGAACGCGGTCATGCCCGGCGGCATCGCCACCGGCCTGCAACGCCACGTCGACCCCGAGGCCCTGGCGGCGGCCCGCCGCGCGGCGGGGGCCGGCGCGCTGAAGACCGTCGCGCAGGGGGCGGCCACGTCCGTGCTCGCCGCCGTCTCGCCGCTCCTGGAGGGGATCGGTGGGCGCTACCTCGAGGACTGCGGCGAGGCGCCCCTCGTCCCGTCGCGCGCGGCGTCGGACGGGCGACACGGCGTCGCGGCCTACGCGCTGGATCCGGGCAACGCCGGGCGGCTGTGGGACGTCTCGGAGCGGTGGGTGGCCGGCGGACCGCCGCTTCCGGCGCGCTGACCGCCCGGGCGCGGCGGTCGCCAAGGAGCCCGCCGCTCGGCTACGCCGGAGCGGGGGCGGGGTCCGCGGGCGGGTCGCCGTTCGGCGGCTCCGCCGGCGGGTCGGCCTCGGGGTCCTCCGGCGGCTCCAGGTCCGAGGCCACCTGCTCCGCGCGCCAAGCGCGCCAGTCGCGCACCCCGATCTGCAGCGACGCGGCGACCGGGACGGCGACGAGCGCGCCGAGGACACCGAGCAGCGCGCTGCCGAAGAGCACGGCGACCATGACGCCGAGCGCCGGCACCCCGACCGCGCGCTTCTGGATCCGCGGCTGGATGAGCGTGTTCTCGACCTGCTGGTAGACGATCGCCCAGACGACCCAGGCGATCGTGGCGGTCGGGAAGTCCTGGAACAGGGTCACGATCCCGACGATCACCGCGGCGATCGTGGCGCCGACCATCGGGATCAGCCCGAAGAGCCCGACGAGCACCGCCAGCGGGCCGGCGAACGGGACCCCGAGGACCGTCATGACCACGAACGCCAGCGAGCCGGCGATCGTCGCCTGGACGAGGGCTCCCGCGATGTACGAGCCGACGGCCTTCGCCATCCGGTCGAGCGTCGCGCCGATCCGGTCGGCGTGCTGGGGAACCGTGAGCTCCAGGGTCGCGTCGACCGGCTTGCGACCGCCGGCGACGAGGAAGATCGAGAGGATGAGGATCGTCACCCCGGCGAAGATCCCGTTGACGATCCCCATGCCGAGGTCCCCGAGCCACGAGGCCGCGTCGCCGACGCGGGCGGGCAGCTCGTCGGCCTGCTTCTGCAGCTGCGCGACGAGGTCGAACTCGTCGTCGAGATCGCGCAGCGTGTGGTTCTCGTTGACCCAGCGCTGGACGTCGTCGGCGTAGCGCGGCGCCTGGTCGACGAGGTCGTTGGCGGCGTGCAGCAGCGGCGGCAGGACGATGAGCGCCACGATCGCCGGGATCAGGAGGACGCCGAGGTAGACGAGCGTGATCGCCAGGCCGCGGGGCATGACCTTCGACAGCCGCCCGACCGGCCCGGACACGGCGACGGCCACGAAGCACGCGAGCGCGAGCCAGGTCAGCGGCTGACGCAGGAGGTAGATCAGCGCGAGGCTGCCGACCACCGCGAGCACCGTGAGCGTCGCGGAGAGCACGATGCGGGGAACGCTGGCGCCCGGGGACACCGCGCCACCCTACCTCCGGCGGCGGCCGCTCCCGGCCCGCGCGCCGCCGGACGACGCACGCCGCCGCGGCGCATGGACGGTCGTACGACGCGCGCTGCACCGCCGTGCGCCGCGGCCGATCACCGGCGTCGAGCAGCGGTCCACCACCCGCTGATCGACCGATGGACCGTCTACCACCGTGCTGCGCGACCCCGGCGGGTCCGTGATGAGCGACGCCGCCCTCGAGTCGGTGATCGGAGCCCCGATCGCCGGCTTCCTGCTCGTGCTCGCACGGCTCAGCCCGCTGTTCCTGCTCGCGCCGATCTTCTCCTCGTCGCTGCTGCCGCGGCGCGTCCGCGGCACGATCGCCGTCGGGCTCGCGATCGGGCTCGCGCCGATCGCCCTGCAGGGCGTGCGCGTGCCGACCGACCCGGGGCCCTACGCCGAGATGCTCGTGAAGGAGCTGCTCGTCGGCGCGGCGTTCGCCTACGTCCTCATGGGCCTGCTCGCCGCGCTGCAGGCCGCCGGCACGCTGCTGGACCTGCAGATCGGCTTCGCGTTCGGGGCCACCGTCGACCCGGTGACCGGCAACCACGGCGCGATCGTCGCCCAGATCTACGGCCTCGTGGGCGTCGCGGTGCTCATCGCCGTCGGTGCCGACAGCATGATCATCCAGGGGCTCGCGCGCACGTACGACGCGGTCCCGCTGGACGGCTTCCCGAACATGGCGGTCCTCGTCAGCGGCGTCCTCGCGGCGCTCAGCGGGATCCTCATCGCGGCGATCGAGGTCGTCGCGCCGATGCTGCTCGTCCTGCTGCTGACCGACGCGGCCTTCGGGATGGTCTCGCGCGTCGTCCCGCAGATGAACGTCTTCGCCGTGGGCTTCCCGGTGAAGGTCATCGTGGGGATGCTCTTCCTCGCGATCACCCTGCCGTTCACGGCCGGGTGGCTCGCCGATCGGATCGCCCCCACCGTCGGGGACGCCCTGCGGACGCTGCGGGTGGGGTGAGATGTCCGACGGCGACAAGACCGAGGAGGCGACCCCGAAGCGCAAGGAGGAGGCGCGCGAGAAGGGACAGGTCGCCCGCTCCGTCGACCTCAACGGCGCCGTCGTCCTGCTCGCCGGCCTCGTCACGATGGGCGCGACCGCGCCCGGCGCCTGGTCGTCGCTGCAGGAGGAGATGCGCGCGGGCCTCATGGCCACCGCCCACGCCGACGAGCTCGTCACCCAGGACGCGATCCCGCGCCTGCTGACCGAGGCCGGCGTGGCGATCGCGGCGATCCTCGCGCCGATCGCCGTCGCGGTCGTGATCGCGGGCGTCGTCGTGAACCTCGCCCAGGTCGGCCTGAAGCCGTCGCCGAAGGCGCTGAAGCCCGACTTCAAGAAGCTCGACCCGATCAGCGGCGCGAAGAACGTCTTCGGCCCCAACGCGCTCGTCGAGGGCGCGAAGTCGCTGGCGAAGCTCCTCGTCGTCGCGGCGGTCGTCGCCGCCGTCCTGCTGCCGCGGATCCACGAGCTGCTGCTCATGACCGGCATCGGCCCGGGGGAGCTCGCCGTGGAGCTCGGCTCGACGGCGATGACGATCGCCCGCAACGCCGCGATCGTCTACCTCGTCATCGGCGCCGTCGACGTCGTCTGGCAGCGCAAGCGCCACGCCAAGCAGCTGCGGATGAGCGTCGAAGAGGTCCGCCGCGAGCAGCGCCAGCAGGAGCTGCCGGCCGAGGTCAAGCGTCAGCAGCGCCAGCGCGCCGCGGAGACGACGCGCAACCGGATGATGGCCGCGATCCCGACCGCCGACGTCGTGATCACGAACCCGACGCACTTCGCCGTCGCCCTCGCCTACGACCCCGAGCGCGCCGCGCCGACGGTCGTCGCCAAGGGCCAGGACCTCATCGCGCTGCGGATCCGCCAGACGGCACGCGAGCACGGGGTCCAG
>JALRCL010000635.1 GCA_023268575.1 Patulibacter sp. | reverse complement strand
CGACGACGAGCTCTCGCCGCGTCAGGAGCGCAACCTCGAGGGCCGGCTCGGGATTCCGGTGCTCGATCGCACGGCGCTCATCCTCGACATCTTCGCCACGCACGCCCACAGCGCCGAGGGCAAGCTCCAGGTCGAGCTCGCGCAGCTGCAGTACAACCTCGCGCGCATGCGCGGCCTGTGGAGCCACCTCGACCGCCTCGGCGTCGGCGGCGTCGGGACCCGAGGTCCCGGCGAGACGCAGATCGAGACCGACCGCCGCCTCGCCCGCGACCGGATCTCGAAGCTCCGTCGCCGGCTCGAGGACGTCAAGGGGACCCGGGCCGTGATGCGCGCCGAGCGCGCGCGCTCCTCGCACGTGCCGAACGTCGCCCTGGCCGGCTACACGAACGCGGGCAAGTCGACGCTCCTCAACGCCCTGACCGGCGCGGAGGTCGGCGTCCAGAACCGCCTGTTCCACACGCTGGACCCGACGACGCGGACGCTGCGCTGGAACGGCCGGACGTACCTCCTGACCGACACCGTCGGCTTCATCCGCAAGCTCCCGCACCACCTCGTCGAGGCGTTCGGCGCGACGCTCGAGGAGACGGTCATCGCCGACCTCCTGCTGCACGTCGTCGACGCGAGCCAGGACGACGAGCAGCTGCGCGCCGTGATGGGTGCCGTCGAGGACGTCCTGAAGGACATCGGCGCGCTGCAGGACGGCCTCGGCGCCAACGGCGTCGCGCCGCTGCTCGTGCTGAACAAGTGCGACCTGATCGACGACGCGCGGCGCGAGGAGCTGCGCGTGCGCTTCCCCGACGCGGTGCAGGTCGCCGCGGCCGCGCGCGAGGGTCTCGGGACGCTCGCGGCCCGGATCGAGCGCGAGTTCGAGGCGACGCTGCGGCCCGTCGAGCTGCTCGTGCCCTATCCCGCGGGCGCGGCCCTCGCCGAGCTCCACGAGCTCGCGGGCGACCTCGAGCAGGAGCATCGTCCCGACGGCGTGCTCGTCCGCGCGCGCCTGCCGCGTCAGCTCGTGGCCCGGTACGAGAAGTACCGCGTCGAGCACGTCTGAGCATGGACGCGATCGCCTTCCGCCGGCTGCGTCCGGACGCGGTCCTGCCGGTGCGCCAGCACGCCGGCGACGCCGGCCTCGACCTCTGCGCCGCGGAGCCGGTGGCGCTGGCGCCGGGGGAGCGCGCGCTCGTGCCCACCGGGCTCGCCGTTGCCATCCCGGAGGGCTGGGCTGGGCTGGTCGTGCCGCGCTCGGGTCTGGCCATGCGCCACGGGATCGCCGTGGTGAACAGTCCGGGGACGGTCGACGCGGGATACCGCGGCGAGCTGCGGGTGCTGCTGCTGAACACCGATCGCGAGGCGCCGTTCACCGCGGCGGCGGGCGAGCGGATCGCGCAGCTGCTGCTCGTCCCGGTGGCGCTGCCGGTGCCCATCGAGGTCGACGACCTCGGAGCGAGCGACCGCGGCACCGGCGGCTTCGGGTCCACGGGGCGCTGAGCGACCCCGGCCCGGCCGACCGGCGATCGGGCCGCCGACGCGG
>JALRCL010000609.1 GCA_023268575.1 Patulibacter sp. | reverse complement strand
GCGGGCCGTTCGTCGTGCTGGGTGCGCGTTCCCGCGTCGTCGGCACGGAGGCGAACCCGCGCCCGCCCACCGTCCGGGGCGCGACGCCGGGCCCTGGCCGGTTGCCGTCGTCCCTGCGAGGATCGATCGGTGCTCTGCGGCTACGTCTTCGGCTACGGCTCCCTGGTGGCGGACGCGCTCCCGCTGGCCAGCGGCCTCGAGCGGGTCCGACCCGTCTGGGGCACGCTGCCCGGCTTCCGGCGCTCGTGGACGGTGGCGATGCGCAACCGCGACCGCGTGAACGACGTGAAGCACGTCGTCGACGCGGAGACCGGCCGCCGCCCCGACCTCTGGGTGACGTACGTCGATCTCGATCGCGATCGCGGGACGGCGGTCAACGGCGTCGCGGTCCCCGTCGACGAGGACCGGCTGGCCGTCTTCGACACCCGCGAGCTGAACTACGAGCGGATCGAGGTCACCGCCGACTTCGTCGCCGATCCGGGCGAGGCCTGGCCGCCCGAGCGCGACGTGCCGGTCTGGGTCTACGTCGGCAGCGCGGCCGCGCGGCAGCGCTACGTCGAGGGCCGCGGCGCCGGTCAGGCCGTCATCCGCGCCGGGTATCGCAACCGGCTCGAGGACGCGTTCCGCGCCCGGGGGCAGAGCGCCTGGCGCCGCTACCAGGAGACGACGACCCCGCCGGAGGTCGAGACCGTCGAGGGCCTGCGGCTCGTGCGGACCCCGCCGCGGGGCGGGGACCGCACGGCGGGCAGTCAGACCCGGTCGGGCCTCACGGCCTGGTAGGCGAACGCGCCGACGACCGCGCCGATCGGCGGCGCGAGCAGGAAGATCCACACGTGGTCCCACTCCCAGGCGACGAGGTCCGGGCCGAGGGTCCGGGCCGGGTTCACCGAGGTGCCGGTCAGCGGGATCGCGACGAGGTGGATCGCCACGAGCGCGAAGCCGATCGCCAACGCGGCGAAGCCCGGGGTGACCCGACGGTCGGTCGCCACCGCGACGATCACGAACAGGAAGACCGCCGTGAGGACCGCCTCGACGAGCAGGCCGGAGCCGACGGACACGCCGTCCGCGAGCGCGTTGTTGCCGAGCTTGTCGGCGTCGGGCCAGACGCCCTTCAGGACGAGCGCCGCGAGGATCGCGCCGACGACCTGCGCGACGATGTAGTGCGGCAGCTCGCGCTTCTCGAACCGGCCGATCGCCGCGAGGCCGATCGACACGGCGGGGTTCAGGTGGCCGCCCGAGATGTGGCCGGTCGCGTAGATCGCGGCCGCGATGCCGAGGCCGAAGCCCAGCGCGATGCCGGTGTTCTGCAGGATCGCGGCGTCGGCCGGGACGGCGCTCGTGAGCGCGATCGCCGAGCCGCAGCCGAAGAGGACGAGGATGAACGTGCCGATCGCCTCCGCGAGGGCGCGCTTCGTCAGCGGTGGGTCGACCGGTTCGACCGGTTCGATGGTGCTCATGGGGCCTCCACGAGTCGGGAACGGGGGATAGCGGTCCCCGTCGGCGACTGCGCCGACGCGGACGCGCCCACGCTATCCCCTGCGGCCCCCGGGGGCCAGCGGCTCGTCAGGCCTGCTCGGCGTCGCTGATCACCGCCGCGAGCGCCTGGACGAGGCGCGCGTGCAGCGCCGGGGTGCGGACGGCGACCCGCACGAACCGGTCGTCGAGACCGGCGAACGTCGTGCACGGGCGCACCGCGATGCCCCGGGCGTGCAGGCCCGCGACGGCGTCGATGCCGGCCGGGACCCGTGCGAGCAGGAAGTTCGCCTGGCCCTCCCAGACCTGGACGCCCGCGATCTGCCGCAGCCGCGCGAGCAGGTCGTCGCGGTGGGCGGCGGTCCGCGCGGCGATCCGCTCGCAGGCGTCGGGACGCTCGGCGTAGGCCCGCAGCAGCTCGAGCCCCGGCGTCGGGCAGGTCCACGGGGGACCGGCGAGCCGGAGGCGCTCGATGAGCTCGGGCTCGGCGAGGACGTAGCCCGCGCGCACGCCCGGCACCGCGAGCGCCTTCGTCAGGCTGCGCAGCACGACGAGGTCGCCGGGGCGCGCTGAGCGAGATCAACGTCACGCCGCTGGTGGACGTGATGCTGGTGCTGCTGATCGTGTTCATGATCTCCGCCCCGCTGCTCACCGCCGGCGTGCCGGTGGAACTGCCCAAGACCGAGGCCGGGGCCATGCAGG
>JALRCL010000599.1 GCA_023268575.1 Patulibacter sp. | reverse complement strand
AGCAGGATCACCGGGTTCATCGTCCCGGCGTCGCGCAGGGCCCGGACCAGCCGGCCCGGCAGCGCGCCGATGTACGTGCGGCGGTGGCCGCGGATCTCGGACTCGTCGCGCACGCCGCCGAGGGCGATCCGGACGAACTCGCGGCCGGTCGCCTTCGCGATCGACTCCCCGATCGACGTCTTGCCGGTGCCGGGAGGCCCGACGAGCGTCAGGATCGTCCCGCCGGCCCGCCGGCGGTCGGTCGCGGGGGCGTCCTCCGCCTCGGTCTCGAGGCCGCGGTCGGCCCGCAGCTTCTTCACGGCGAGGAACTCGACGATCCGGTCCTTCACGTCCTCCAGGCCGTAGTGGTCCCCGTCGAGGACCTCGCGGGCGTGCGTCGGGTCGAGGTTCTCGTCCGACCGCTCGCCCCACGGGACGGCGACGAGCCAGTCGAGGTAGTTGCGGATCATCTGGGCCTCGCCGGAGCCCTCGCCGCCCATGCGCTCGAAGCGGGCGAGCTCCTTGTCGGCCTGCTCGCGGACGGCCTCCGGCATCCCGGCGTCCTCGATCTTGCGCCGGTACTCGTCGACGACCGAGGCGTCGTCGTCCCCGAGCTCCTGGCGGATCGACTCCATCTGCTTGCGCAGGAGGTACTCGCGCTGCTGCTTCTGGGCGCCGGACTCGACGTCCTCGCGGATCTTGCGCCGCAGCTGCAGGTCGGCGAGCCGCTCGCGCAGGACGCGCAGGGTCAGCTCGAGCCGCTCGGTGACGTCGAGCGTCCCGAGGATCTCGACCTTCGTCTCGACCGACAACTCGGGGTCGTAGCCGACGGAGTCGGCGAGGGTGCCCGGCTCCTTGATGGCGCGCAGGACGGCGGCGACGCTGCCGTCGTCGCCGCGAACCTGCAGGAGCTCCTCGATCGTGGCGCGCAGCTCGCGCTCGAGCTCGCGGGTGCGACCGTCGACGGGGACGTCGTCGGGACGCTCCTCGACGGTGACGCGCAGCTCGCCGGTCGGGCCGGTGTGCGCGGCGCCGGCGACGCCGCGGGACTCGCCCTCGAAGAGCGCGCCGCGACCGCCGCCGGGGAGCCGGACGCGGCGCTTGACGCGCGCGATCGTGCCGACCTGGGCGAACTCGCCGTCGGTGCGCGGCACGAGCAGGACGCGCTCCTCCTCGCCGGGGTCGACCGGCAGGGTGACGTCCATGGTCGGGAAGACGACGAGGTCGTCGAGCGGGATGAGGAGGAGGTTGGAGGTGGTGGACATGCTGGCTGTGGTCCTCGGGACGGAGGGACATCGACCGTGCGAAGGACCACCGAAGATGGTCATCCACCGATCGCCTGATGAGATCTTAGCGCTAGAGACGCAGATCTACTAATCGCCAGCCACGAAGGGGGTCCGCGGCGACGATGGCCGCGGCCGTGGCGCGACGGCGAGCCGGGTCGAGGCGGCTCGGCGCCGGATCGCGCGAAGGCCGAGCCGCGGCTCCGGCGGGCGGGCGTCGGCGCCGCTGGGCGACGTGCGCTCCCGGGGGCCGTCCGCCCTCCTCGGACCAGGGCCGCGGTCGAAGGGGGCGACCCGACGCTCAGTGGCGGTGCGCCACGGGCGCGGCGCCCGGGCGCCGCGCCGGGCGCAGCCGCGGCCACGACGGCGGGCGCCCGCCCGCCCGGGCGCGGACCGCCTGCGCGA
>JALRCL010000556.1 GCA_023268575.1 Patulibacter sp. | reverse complement strand
CGACCTCTCGGCGGCCGGGTACTCGCGCACCAGCGTGCTCGTCGGCGTCGCGCTCGGCCACGCGCTCGCCGTCCTCCAGGACGACCTCCCGCGCGTCGAGGTCCAGCCGCTCCGCCCGGGTGCCGAGCCGCAGGTCGACGTCGTGGGCGAGGTACCACTCGCGCGGCCGCAGCGCGATGTCCTCGCGCGGGTCCGGCGAGACGAGCTTCGAGACGCGGACGCGGTCGTACGGCGCATCCCGCTCGCCGCAGAGGATCGTCGTCTCCCAGTGCGCCGACGGCCGATGGGCGAAGACGCTCTCGAGGACCGCGATCGCCGCCATCCCGCCACCGACGAGCACGAGGCGCTCGCGCCGCCGGCGCCCGCGGCGTCCGGCCGGGGCGGCGTCGTCCTCGCCCTCGGCTGCTCCGTCGTCCGCCCCTCGCCCGTGCGTCTCGGGCGCCGGGGCCAGCGTCGCGGAGACCGGGCTCGTGGCCTCCCCGGCCGGGCCGGCCGCGACCGACGCCGGCGCGACGAGCGCCTCGACGCGGACCGCCATCGCCTTGAGCTCCGGCTGGCGCGACACGGGGTCGGTGGCGTCGTGGCTCAGCGCGTTGAGCTGGCCCGCGCCCGGCGGCGCGTGCAGCAGGCCCCAGTGGAACGGCGCGAAGGCCACGCCGGGCCGGATCGCGCCGCCGCGCAGCGCCGGGTCCCCGGCCGTCGGCTCGAGCTCCGGCACGCGGGCGCGCAGCACCGCGCTGCCGCGGCGCGAGACGAGCCGCACGCGCTCGCCGTCCACGACGCCGGCGCGGCGGGCGTCGTCGGGGTGCAGCTCGACGAACGGCTCCGGATCGGCGGCGAGCAGGTCCGCCGACTTGCCGGTCCGGGTCATCGTGTGCCACTGCCCGCCGACCCGGCCGGTCGTGAGCAGCAGCGGGTGGTCGTCGTCGGGCACCTCGGCGAGGCCCGAGACGTCGAGCGGGCCCAGCCGCGCGCGGCCCGACGGGGTCGGGAAGCGGTGGTCCGGGTAGAGCCGGGGGCTGTGACCGGCGCGGTCCGGCGCGGCCAGGTCCTCGGCGCTCGGGGTGGCGAGCGGATCGCGCAGGCGGTCGGCGCGCTCGGCGTCGGCGGTGGTGAACGGCCAGCGGACCGACCCGTCGCGACGCAGGCGGGCGTGCGTGATCCCGCTCTGGTCGCAGACCCGCCCCGCGGTCAGGCCGACGAGCTCGGCGTGGACGGCCGCCGCGTCGGGCCACGCGAACTGCTCCGCCCAGCCCATCGCGGCCCCGAGCCGGGCGAGGATCTGCCAGTCCGGCAGCGCGTCGCCCGGCGCGGGCAGGGCGCGCCGCATGAGCGTCACCCGCCGCTCGGAGCTCGTCGTCGTGCCGTCCTTCTCCAGCCACTGGGCGGCCGGCAGGACGAGGTGGGCCAGGTGCGAGGTCTCCGTCGGGTGGTAGGCGTCCTGGACGACGACGAGCTCGGCGCGCCGCAGGGCCTCGCGGACCTTGGCGCTCTCGGGCAGCGAGACGGCGGGGTTCGTCGCCATGATCCAGACGGCCTTCACCCGGCCGTCGTGCAGGGCGTCGACGAGGTCGGTGGCCACCAGGCCGGGCCGCTCGCCGACGCCCGCGGCGGTCGGCGGCAGGCGCCAGTACGCGTTGACCGCCGCGCGGTCGTCGGGGTCGCGCGCGTCGCGGTACCCGGGCAGGAGCGTCGCCAGGCCGCCGACCTCGCGCCCTCCCATGGCGTTGGGCTGCCCGGTCAGCGAGAGCGGTCCGGCCCCGCTCCGCAACGCGCGACCCTGCCCAAGCAGCACCGAGCCGAGCTTTGGCGGCACCTGTCCGCCACGCGTCAGTCTGCCGAGATCGACGCGATAGGCGCGCCCATACATGTCTAGTACCAGGGCATCGAAATGGGTGGATGACGCTGCATCGCCCATCGGGGCCGAGGTGGTCAGTGTGGTATCGCCAAGTGGCACTAGCGTCGTGAAGCTGTCCGCCAGACCGGTTGCGCCTTGCGGGGCAAAGGCGGCGCCGATGTTGAGCAGGCCGCGCCCGAAAAGATCGTCGGTCCCGGTGGTGCCAAGGTCAGTCGCGGTGCGCAGCAGCAGG
>JALRCL010000519.1 GCA_023268575.1 Patulibacter sp. | reverse complement strand
CTGGCCGCCGCGATCGGCGCGTTCGTCGGCACGCCGCTGGCCGCCTGGGTGGTCGCCCGGCGGGAGGCGGGGGGCGACCGCGCGGAGGAGCCCCCCTCCGACGGCCACCCGCCGTCCGACTGACGGCCCGGTTCGCCCGCGGCCCGCTCCGCCGGCACGAGGCCGGGTGGTCGGGCGGCCGCGGCGGGCAGGGAGTCGCGGCGGGCCGACGGTCGTGGCGGGCGGGCGGTCACGACGGGCGGAAGGTCGCGGCGGGCAGACGGCCCCGACGGGCAGACGGCCACGACGGACAGGCGGCCATGGCGGACGGACGGTCCCGACGGGGAGACGGCCTCCGACGGGCGGAAGGTCGCGGCGGGCACGACGGGGAGACGTTCCCGGCGGGCAGACGGTCAGACGGGCAGACGGGCAGACGGGCACGGCGGGCGGCGAGCGTCGGCCCCGCCCCGGGGCGTCTGGCCGGCGACCGGCGTGCCCGGTCGCCGCGGACGCCGGAGCGGTTGCGGTGCCCGTCGCCGATCGTCCGGCGGCTCCGCGCACCCCGTCCCAGCGCTGGTCTTCCCCGCTCGACGTCGGCGTCCGAGAGAATCCTCTCCGTGCCCTCCGCGAGCCCCCAGAGCGACGCCGTCGCCCCGCAGCCGCTGGACCGCCTCGCGCCGTTCTTGGCGCCCGGCGTCGTCGCGGTCGACCGCGACGGCCTCGTCGACACGACCGGCGCGACGCCCGACGCCGCTCCCGGCCCGAGCGCGACGGCGCCCGCGCGCAGCCTCGCGCAGCGCGCGATGCGCTGGCGGCTCCTGCCGCTGATCTACGAGCGCGCGTGGCGGCCGCTGGCGTTCACCGCCGCCGCCGGCGGGCGGACGACCGGCGCCGAGCAGCGCCAGATCGACCGCCTGCTCGGCCTCGGCGACGACACGCCTCCGCGGCGCGTCCTCGACGTCGCCTGCGGTCCGGGCAACACCACGCGGCGGCTGCTACCGCGCCTCGACGACGAGGCGCTGGTCGTCGGGCTCGACGCGGCGCCGGCGATGCTGCGCACCGCGGTGGCCGAGACGACCGACCCGCGCGCGGCGTACGTCCTCGGCGACGCGGGCGCGCTGCCGTTCGTCGACGGGGCCTTCGACGCCGTCACCTGCCTCGGAGCGCTCTATCTCGTCGAGGACGCCGAGCGGGTGCTCGAGGAGCTCGTCCGCGTGCTCGCCCCCGGCGGGCGGCTCGTCGTGCTCACGAGCTGCGTCCGCGGCCCCAGGCCCCTGCCGGCCCTCGAGCGGCTCGCCGCCGCGCCGAGCGGGCTGCGGGTCTTCGGGCGCGACGACGTGACCACGCGCCTCACCGCGCTCGGGCTGACCGACGTCGAGCAGCAGGTCTCGGGCGTCCTGCAGCTCGTCGGCGCCCGCCGGCGCTGAGGCGGGCCGGGGCGCGGGAGCGTCCGGCCAGAGGGTCGTGGCCCCGCCGCGGCGTCGTGCTCCGGAGTCGTGCGTCAGCGCGACCGGCGTCGCAGCGTCGTGCGCGACGTGCCGCTGGAGACGTTGCCGGCCATGTCGTCGGCGCGGATCTCGAGGCGGTACGTCGCGCCCGTCAGACGCGGCGTCCGGATCTGCCAGATCGCGCCGCCGCGGTGGGAGCCG
>JALRCL010000484.1 GCA_023268575.1 Patulibacter sp. | reverse complement strand
CGTCGCGCTCGTCCTGACCGCCGTCACCACGCGCGCCGTGCGACTCGTGCCCCGCCTGGCGGCCGCCGTCGCGCTCGTCGCACTCGGCGTGCTCCTCGGGCCCGCCATCGACGTCCCGACGGGGCCGGACCAGGACGGCAGCTTCCTGATCGACGACTCGCCGCTCGGGGTCTTCGCATTGAACGAGGGCGGGTTGTGGGTCGGGCTCGGTCTCGGCCTGGCGGTTGTGCCGTGTCCGCGTCGCGCGCAGCGCGGCGCTGAACCGAGCGTCGGATCACCCGGCGCCGCGCGGCCGCAGCGACAGCCCGCTCAGCAGGAGCGCGAACCCGCGGTGCTCGCGGGTCACGAGGATCCCGAACCCCGTGACCGCGACCACGACCCCGAGCGTCCAGTCCGGCACCGCGTCGACGACGAGGATCGCGAGGACCCCGCCGAGCCCCAGCCCGTAGCGCACGGCACGCCAGAGCATCGCCGGACGCCAGCGAGCATCCGTGGTCAGCAGCACGGCCCGTTCGCCGAGCGTCGCGCCGCCGAGGACGGTCGCGGCGCCGGTGATCGCGATCGCCAGCAGCAGCGCGAGGTCGCCGGTGCGTCCGGCGAGGCCGACGACCTCGGCACGCGTCTGGTCCAGGACGAGTAGGCGGTACGCGTTCAGGACGCCCGCCGCGACGCTGGCGATGCCGATGGCCAGCAGCAGGTCGCACGTGATCCCGAGCAGCCGTCGGGAGAGCGACACGTGCGCGGCGGCGGGCAGGCGGTGGCCGTCGGGACGCCGGTGCCGGAAGAGGACCCAGGAGAGCGCCGACCCAAGCACGGCGCCGGTCGTGTTCGTGAGCAGGTCGCCGGTGTCGAACAGCCGGTAGGCGCACGGGAAGAGCCCCCACACCCCGGTCCGCTGCGTCGTCTCGATCGTCAACGAGGCGAAGAAGCCGAACAGCAGCGCGCTCGGCACCCCGCGCCCGGTGAGGGCCCGCAGCAGGACCCCGAACGGCACGAACAGCAGCACGTTCAGCGCGAGCTGCTGAACGGCGGGATTGGCGAACGTCGAGAAGCCGCGGTACTGGGGATCGGAGATCTCGCGAAACCCGTCCAGCGGGTCCAGCCAGTATCCGACGCAGCGATACGGCCCGTCCGGGACCGGCAGCAGCGTGTAGGCGACGATCGCGAACGCGTAGATCAGCGCCGCCAGCCACGTCGCTGAGCGCCCCGGCGTCAGTCCGCCGCGCCGCCGGTAGCTCACCGCGACGAACGGCACGAACAGCACGACCGCGGCGAGCAGCCCGAGGACGATCGCGATGACGCCGTTGTCCGCGCGTGCCATGCCGCGCATTGAATCGCGCCGGAGGCGCGCCGCCCGCCCGCAGGGGATCGGAGGTCGAACATCCTGTTCGATGCTTGCTGCGTTCTTGCGGTGGCCGACTCCACCTCGACCGCCGCGGTCCGCGCGTTCTTTCGCGGGTGGGGCTCGCCGGAGACCTTTCGGGTCGCGTTCGAGGATCACCTGGCGGTCGAGTGCCGGTGGGACCAGCGCCCGATGCTCGTGACGAGGAGCCGTGCCGGCGCGCTCGCGTTCCTGCGCGTCTCCCGGGTCCTGCTGCGACTCTCGCACTGCGATGTCGAGATGCGACACGTCGCCGCAGACGGGGCGACGGTGTCGACGGAGCGCATCGACCACCTCCTGCGTCCTGACGGCACGCTGATCGCGTCGCTTCCCGTGGCCGGCGTCCTGCGCCTGGACGACGACGGGCGGATCGTCGAGTGGCGCGAGTACTTCCACGTGCTGGGCCTGTTGCGGCAGGTGGCCGTCAACACGTGCGGCGCCGGCGTCACGCCCCCGCACCGTCGCCGCAGCGCTCCTAGCGCACTCGCCACGACGCTCCGCACGCGGTGCTCCGCCGGCGTGCCTGCGTCGATGTCGAGCTCGCAGACGGGGGCATCACGACGTGCGCGGCACGATCCGGCGGGCACCGGCGACGCGGCCCGAAACCACCTCGGAAACGGCGAAACCCCCGCTGGGCGGGGGTTTCGAGAGGTACCGCTACGGGAATTCGAACCCCGGTTTCCGCCGTGAGAGGGCGTAAAGACGGATCCGGTTTGGGGCGTGTTAGCCCGCCAGCACTGGGAATGCGCGGTTGCGGGCCCCGGGTCGACCCCATTTCGCCC
>JALRCL010000456.1 GCA_023268575.1 Patulibacter sp. | reverse complement strand
GGGCTCCCGATGGTCGAGATGCACTCGATCGGCGCCGGGGGCGGCTCACTCGCGCGCGTCGAGGCCGGCGCGCTGCGCGTCGGCCCCGAGAGCGCGAAGGCCGACCCGGGCCCGATCTGCTACGGGCGCGGGGGCCGGCGGCCGACCGTCACCGACGCGAACCTCGTGCTCGGCTACCTCGATCCCGACTACTACCACGGGGGCGGCCTGCAGCTGAACCGCCGCCGCGCGGAGCAGGCCTTCCGCAACCGGATCGGCAAGCCGCTGGGGATCGACGCCGTCGAGGCCGCCGCGTCCGTGCGGCGGATCGTCGACAACAACATGGCGCAGGGGATCTTCAAGGAGGTCGCGCTGAAGGGCTACGACCCGCGCCGCTTCACGATCCTCGCCTACGGCGGCAACGGCCCGACCCACGCCTGCGGGTTCGCCGAGGACCTCGGCGTGCAGCGGGTCCTCGTGCCGCGCAACTCGGCGATCTTCAGCGCGGTCGGCGCCGGGAACATGGACCAGCTGCACATCCACGAGCGCTCGGTCTACCTGTCGCTCTACGAGGCGCTGACGCAGAAGCTCTTCACCGACTACGAGGTCCTCAACGCGCACATCGACGAGCTGCGCGAGCGAGGGCGCAAGGACATCGTCCGCCAGGGCCACGCGCCCGAGAGCGTCCGCTTCCGCGTCGAGTTCGACATGCGCTACGGCGACCAGCTGCAGCTCACGTCGATGGTCGTGCCGTTCGACCGGTTCACCTCCGCCCGCCAGGTGCTGGAGATGATCAAGCGCTACCACGCCTCCTACGGCGAGCGGTTCGGCGAGGGCACGCAGACGCCCGAGACGGGGATCAAGGTCAACCAGATCCGGGTCGTGGCCTACGTGCCGCTGGAGAAGGTGACCTTCGCCGCCGAGGGCTCGCGCGACGCGCTCGCCGCTCCGGCGGCCCCGGCCGCGACGCCGGTGGACGGCCCGGGCGACGACGGCACGCGGACCGCCGGCGGCACCGCGCTGCTCACCGGGCGCCTGCAGGCGAAGGGCACCCGCGAGGCGTGGTTCGACGGCGCCATGACCGAGACGCGGGTCTACGACCACGACGCTCTCGGGCTCGAGGACGTCGTCGAGGGCCCCGCGATCGTCGAGGCGCCGCACACGACGTTCGTCGTGCACCCGGGCTGGCAGCTGCGCCAGCTCGACCGCTACTTCATCGAGATGCGCCGGACGGCGTGAGGAGGCAGACCATGGCCACGAACGACATCGCCGTCGACGCCGCGGAGGACGCGGCCGCCCTCGACGCGGAGGTCCAGGAGTTCCTGCACCAGACCGTGCTCTTCCGCGGTCCCGACCGCGAGATCATGCGCGACCACAAGCCGGCGCCGCGCAGCCCGCTCGAGGAGGCCGCGATGGCCTCCGACACGGACGACCTGACGAAGACGATCATCCGCAACCGGCTGCAGACCTCCGCCAACGAGGCGAAGGACATGCTCATGCACATCGCCTCGGCGCCGTCGGCGAAGTGGGGCGACCTGATCGCCGGCATCTTCACCGCGCGGGGCGACCTGGCGGTCGCGTCCTCCAGCGGCGTGCTGATCTTCTCGGTCCTCGCGGGCCCGCCGATCAAGTACATCCTCAAGCACTGGCGGGACGAAGAGACCGTCGGCATCCGGGACGGCGACGTCTTCATGCACAACGACGCCCGCTTCGGGAACGTCCACAACACCGACCAGAGCTGCCTCATGCCGGTGTTCCACGAGGGCGAGCTCATCGCGTGGGTCGGCACGATCATCCACGAGGGCGAGAACGGCTCGACCGAGCCGGGCGGCATGCCGTCGGCGGCCGAGAGCCCGTACGACGAGGGGCTGAAGATCAGCCCGGTGAAGATCGGCGAGAACTTCCGGCTGCGGGAGGACCTCGTCACGTACTTCCAGAACTCGGTCCGCGACCCGAAGCTCCAGCTCGAGGACATGCGCTCGCGGCTGGCCGGCACGATGCGCCTGCGCACCCGCCTGCTGGAGGCCGTGGAGGAGTACGGGCGCGACGCGGTGATCTCCGTCGTGCGCGGCACGCTGGAGTACACCGGCACCGAGGTCCGCCGCCGGCTCGCGGCGCTGCCCGACGGCAAGCGGCGCGTCGTGCGCTTCTGCGACAACACGCTGCGCGAGCCGATCCTCCTGAAGATCGACTGCACCGTCGAGATCCGCGGCGACGAGATGATCATCGACCTGCGGGGGTCCGGGCCCGAGCTCATGAACCGGGCGATCAACACGGTCCTCGCGTCGCTGAAGGGGATGATCGCCCAGGTCTTCCTGACGTTCATCTGGCCCGACCTGCCACGCAACCAGGCGGCGTTCGAGCCGGTGACCGTCCTGACCGACGAGGGGTCGGCGTTCGACTGCTCCGCCGAGGTCCCGAACGCCGTCTCGATGATGACGTTCTTCCCGAGCTTCTCCGCGGTCGAGCACTGCCTGCAGAAGTTCCTCTTCAACGACAAGCACAGCGGCGGCGCGAGCAAGGCGACCGAGGTCCACGCGTCCTGGTGGCCGATGATCAACGGCTTCCTCTTCGGTGGCTACACGCAGCACGGGTACTTCGTCGGCAACGTCATGACCGACATCAACGGGATGGGCGGCGGCGCGCGCGCCGACCGCGACGGCGAGCACGCGCTGGCGCCGATCTTCTGCTCGATGTCGGACCTCGGCGAGAACGAGATGATCGAGGACGAGCTGCCGGTGCTCTGCCTCTCCAACCGCCGGATCATGCGCGACAACCAGGGCTTCGGCCGGTTCCGCGGCGGCCACGGGCACCAGCAGGTCATGACGTACCGCGGCTCGCCGCTGTGGGGCTGGATGACGATCGCGATCGGGTCGAAGTTCCCGCTCGCGCTCGGGCTCTTCGGCGGCTACGGCTCGCCGTGCCAGCCGCTGATGAAGGTCAAGGGCGTCAACGCGCTGGAGGCGATGGCGGCCGACCGCGACCTGCGCGTCGACGATCCGGTCGCGCTCATGAACGACCGGCCGTTCGTCGGCGCGGAGTACTCCAGCGCCCACACCGGCATGCAGTTCGAGATGGCCGGCGAGGGCGAGATCTACGCGATGAGCCAGGGCGGGGGCGGCGGCTACGGCGACGTGCTGGAGCGCGATCCCGAGGCGGTGCTCACCGACCTGCGGCGCGACCTCGTCTCCGCCTGGACGGCGCGGCACGTCTACCACGTGGCGATCGACCCCGACACCGGGGCGCTGGACCCGGCGGAGACCGAGCGCCTGCGCGAGGCAGAGCGGGCCGCGCGCCTGGCGCGCGGGGTCCCGTTCGACGCGTTCGAGCGCGCGTGGACGACCGACCTGCCGCCGGAGGGGCTGCCGTTCTACGGGTCCTGGAAGGACCCGCGGACGATCCACGCGGGCGACCGCGCCACGACGATGCCCGCCGACGGGCTGCAGCCCGTCATGATCGTCTGAGCGGGTCGCGATGCTCCCGTACCGCAACGCCGGCGGCGGGGCCTTCGTGCCCCGGCCGCGGGGGTTCGGGGCCCGGCTCCTGGGCCTGGACCCCGACGCCGTGGGCCGCTCCGCCGCCGACGCGATCGTCGTCGCCCGGCAGGAGCGCGACCTCCTGCGGCCCGACCTGACGCTCCTGGCGGCCGACGGCCGGCTGCTGCGCGAGGCGCTGGACCCGGCGGCGACCGCCGACGACGGGTGGGCGGCGGTCGAGCTGCCGGATCCCGCCGACGCGCCCGCGCTGGGAGCGGTGCTCGACGCCGCCGCGGCGCTCGCGCCCGAGGGGCCCGTCGGCGTCCTGCTGGCGGGCCCGGGGCGGCTCGCCGCGGAGGTCGCCGGCGCGGACGCGGTCGACGAGGAGCTCCTCGACGCCTGCGCCCTCGTGGCCTGCGACGCGGCGAAGGCCGTGCTCGCGGCCGGGGGCCACGTCGTGCTCGAGCAGGACCACGCGCCCGCGGAGGACGAGCTCGCGCTCTGGTCGCCGCTGCTGCGGCTGCTGGCCCACCACCGGCGCCCGGCGCTCGTCGTCCTCGACGACGCGCCGGACGGCGGGGCGCTGGCCGGGTGCGACGGCGTCGGCGCCGTCGCGTGCGGCAGCGCCGCCCCGGCGTGGGGCGCACCGTGGGAGCGGTCCTCGCGGGAGGCGGCGTTCGCGCCCCGGGTCGACGCCGACGCCTCGCCCGAGCGCGTCCAGGAGCTCGTCCGGACGGGGGCGCCGGCGTGAGCCGCTCCGGCGGCGCGACCTGGGTGCGCTGCCGCGCCTGCGGCGCGGGGTTCTACCCGGCCCAGCGCCACTGCACGGCGTGCGGCATCTGGGACGAGCTCGCGACGGAGCCCCTGCCGCCGACGGGCACGCTCTTCACCTTCACCGTCATCCACGTCGGCGTCGCCGACCCGCCGCTCCCGATCCCGTACGCGCTCGGGTACGTCGACCTCGACGACGGCCCGCGCGTCCTGGCACCGATCGCGACCGACGGCGATCCCGAGGCGACGCTCGCGGCCGGCACCCGGCTGCGGATCGTCCCGCGCGATGCCCCCGCCGATCGCGCGCCCTTCCACGCCGAGGTCCTGCGATGAGCCCCCTCCGACGCCCCGTCGCCGTCCGCGGCGTGGGCATGACGTCCTTCGGCCGGCAGCCGGGGGAGACCGAGCGCGCCCTCGCCGAGCAGGCGGTCCACCGGGCGCTGCGCGACGCCGACCTGCCGCCGTCGGCGATCGACGCGGCCTGGGTCGGCAACGTCGCCGGCGGCCGGCTCGGCGGCGGGCAGCTCTCCGCGCTGGGCCAGCTCGCCCTGCGGCCGTTCGGCCTCGGGGGGCTGCCGGTCACCCGCGTGGAGGCCGCGTGCGCGAGCGGCTCGGTCGCCGTGCGCTCCGCGTACCTCGCGGTGGCCTCGGGCGAGGCGGACGTCGCGCTCGCGCTCGGCGCCGAGCACATGACCGCCGCGCCGACGCCCGAGACGATCGGGGTGCTGGCGGCCGCCAGCGACGGCGAGGCCGAGGCCCGCCTCGGCGTGACCTTCCCGGGGGTGTTCGCGATGATCGCCCGCCGCCACATGGCGACCTACGGGAC
>JALRCL010000411.1 GCA_023268575.1 Patulibacter sp. | reverse complement strand
TCGCCTCGGCCTGGTCGATCGCGTCGAAGAACGTCGCGACGCGGCCGTCCAGCCAGGCCGGGAGGCCGAGGTTGCAGACGTCGTCGCCGGTGAAGAGGACGCCCTCCTCCGGCACGTGCACGAAGATCGTGTTCTCCGTGTGCCCGGGCGCGTGGAGGAGCTCCAGGTGGCGGTCCCCGACGTGCAGCGCCAGGCGCTCGTCGAAGGTCACCTCGGCCAGGCGCACCTCGTAGTCGTCCACGAGCGGGACCGCGTCGGGGTCGATGACCGCGAGGAGCTCGCGCAGGTACTCGCGCGTCGGCGCGGCCTCGACGAGGCGCTCCCGGGTGCGTCGGTGCGCCACGACGGTGCCGGGGACCCACCGGTTGCCGATGGTGTGGTCCGGGTGGTGATCGGTGTTGACGAGGAAGCGCGGGGTGCCGTGCTCGGCCACCGTCGCCGCCCAGGCGATCGCGTCCGTCGGGCGGTGCGGGGCGTCGACGAGCACGAGCTCCCCGTCGCCGCACGCGACGATCCCGTTGTTGGACCCGAGGTGCTGCGTCTCCACGAGCACCCGATCGGTGAGGCGGCGGAGGGCCATCCCTAGACCTCGTCCGTCCCGAGCGCCGGGGGCAGGGACGGCGCGCCGAGCGCGCCGATCAGGTTCTCCACCCGCAGCGGGGCGAAGACCTCGATGATCACGGCCTCGCCCTCGATCGAGCGGCCGGAGTGCCTCGTGCCCTTCGGGACGATCGCGACGTCGCCGGCGTAGAGGACCATCGTCTCGCCGCCGATCGTGAGCTCGACCTTCCCCTGGATCACGACGTTCGCCTGCTCGTGCTCGGGGTGCTCGTGCTCGGGCAGCACCGTCGGATGGACCCAGCGGATGCGGTTGATGCCCATCTGCGCGCCGGCGACGGCCACGCGGAAGTTGTTCGGCAGGCCCTCGACCTCCGGCTGGTCGTCCCAGGACGTGGCGTAGGCCATCAGGACGCCTCGCCGATCTCGCGGACCTTCGCCACGACCTCGTCGGTCGAGGCGACGTCGGCGTACTTCTGGCCGAGGTCGAAGAGGTTCGCCTGATGCACCGTCGGCGAGCGGTCGTAGACCGCGTCGTGCGGGACGACGCACTTGAAGTTGTAGGAGAACCCGTCGACGACGGTCCCGCGCACGCAGCCCGAGGTCGTCGCGCCGGTCGTGACGATCGTGTCGGCGCCCAGGCCGATCAGGTAGCTGGCCAGCGGCGTGCCGAAGAACGCGGACGGGTGCTTCTTCGGCAGCAGCAGGTCGCCCGGGCGCGGCGCCACGGCCTCGGGGAAGCGGTACCCGTGGTCGGGCACGTCCATGATCCCCGGGACCTTCGCCCCGAGCACGCCGCTGCGGTCGGAGTCGGTCTTCGGTGCGACGTGCGGGTAGAGCACCGGCAGGTCGAACTCGCGGAAGACCGCCAGGAGCTTCGCGATCTGGTCGACCGCGGCCCAGCCCACGTCGCCGCAGGACGTCGTGTAGTCCTCGAGGCTCTCGAAGAACGGCTTCGGGCTGTTGCCGATCGTCCGGTGCTGGACGTCGATGATGACCAGCGCGGGACGCGTCCCGAAGCCGGAGGGGCGGCCGAAGCCGGCCGCCTCGTAGCGGCGCTCGTCGTCCTCGGTGATGACGTCGGACCAGGGGCTGTTCGGGTGGCTCATGCGCGGTCTCCGGCGACGGTCGGGAGGACGCCGCTGCGGTGGCGCGGCAGGTACTGGCCGATGGCCTCGTCGGCCACCGCGCCCTCGGCGAAGACGGTCTGGCCACGGACGATCGTGCGCTCGACGCGGACCCCGACCTCGGCGCCCTGCCAGGGCGTGAAGCCGGCGCCCGCGAGCTCGGTCTCGGCCGTGATGACGCCCGGCGCGTCGAGGTCGACGACGACGAGGTCGGCATCGGCGCCCGGGCGGATCGCGCCCTTGCGATCACCCAGGCCGAAGACCTGCGCCGGGCGGGTCGCTACGAGGTCGACGAGGCGCTCCAACGCGATCCCGCGCCGCACGTGGCCCTCGGTGAGGACGAGCGGCAGCAGCTGCTGCATGCCGGGGAAGCCGGGCGAGGCCTTCGCGAGGCCACCCTCCTTGAACCGCCCGTGCCGCGGCACGTGGTCCGAGCCGATCGTGTCGATCGTGCCGTCCGCGATCGCCGCCCAGAGCGCCTCGCGGTCCGACGGCGGGCGCAGCGGCGGGTTGACCTTGCCCAGCACGCCGATCTCGCTGTCGGTGTCGAGCGTCAGGTAGTGCGGACAGGTCTCGATCGAGATCCTCGGCTGGTGCGCCCGGACGTCGCGCAGCACGTGCAGCGACATCGCGTTCGTGACGTGGACCGCGTGCACGTCGGCCTTCGCGAGCATCGACAGGAACCCGATCCGCTCGAGGGCCTCGGCCTCGACGTAGTCGGGGCGGCTGCGGTCCCAGCGCTGCAGGTCGTTGCCCTCGCCGTCGAGCGCTCCCCGCCGCGCGAGGAGCTTGATGAGGTCGGCGTTCTCGGCGTGCGGGTTGACGATCGCACCGTGGGCCGCGGCGGCCTCGAGCAGCTCGAGCAGGAAGCCGTCGTCGTTGCCGGGCAGGCCGAGGCGCTGGCCCTCGTCCGTCCGGAAGTTCATGAAGAACTTGAACGACGAGACGCCGTGCTCGGCGACGTAGCGCGGGATCGCGTCGAGCTGCTCGCCCGTGCCGATGCAGTAGTGGAAGCCGAAGTCGACGAGGCTGTCGGCCTCCATCGCCGCGCGGGCCGGCGGGGCGACCTCGTCGTAGGGCGCAGCCGACATGAGGTATGCGACGAGGGTCGTCACGCCGCCGGCGGCCGCGGCTGCGGTCTCGGGCCGGACGTCCTCCGGCGTGCGCGGGGTCGTGATGTCCGCGCCGAGGTGGACGTGGGCGTCGACGACGCCGGGCAGCACGTGGCGGCCGGAGACGTCGAGCGTCTCGCGGGCCTCCCCCGGTGCACCGGGCTCGACGATCGCGGCGATCCGGCCGTCGCGGACGAGGAGGTCGGCGCGCTGGGCGCCGGTCCCCGCCAGGACGACGGTGCCGCCGGACAGCCGGAGGTCGTGCGTGGTGGTGGAGCTCACGAGGCGTACCGTGCCTCAAGCTCGTCGTACCGGGGCTTCCCCACGGCCGCCTGGCGCTCCTCCCAGGTGGCCATCGAGTCCAGGAGGTTCTCGCTCGATCCGGTGGCGCGCAGCTCGGCGTACGCGCGCGTGACCGCCCGTTGGGCGGAGCGCAGTGCCGCGTTCGCGTAGAGGACGACGGAGTATCCGAGCTCGCCGAGCTCGCCGAGCGGCAGCAGCGGCGTCGAGCCGCCCTCGACCATGTTCGCCACGAGCGGGGCATCGATCTGCTCGGCCACGACGCGCAGCTCCTCAACGGATGTCGGAGCCTCGACGAAGATGAGATCGGCGCCGACCTCGAGGAACGCGTGGGCGCGCTCGATCGCCGCGTCGATGCCGTCGATCGCGCGGGCGTCGGTGCGCGCGACGATCAGCGTGTCGTCGCTGCGGCGGCTGTCGAGGGCCGCTTGGAGCTTGCCGCGCATCTCGTCCAGCGGGACGATCGCCTTGCCGCTGAAGTGGCCGCACTTCTTCGGGAAGACCTGGTCCTCGAGCTGGATCGCCGAGGCGCCCGCCCGCTCGAGCTTGCGCACGACGTGGGTGACGTTCACCGCGTTGCCGAAGCCGGTGTCGCCGTCGACGACGAGCGGCACGTCGACGGCGTCGGAGATCGCGGCGACGTGGTCGGCGAGCTGGTCGACGCTCGTCAGCCCGATGTCCGGGACGCCGAGCCGTGAGTTCGCGAGGCCGGCGCCGGTGACGTAGATCGCATCGAAGCCGGCGGCCGCGGCGAGGCGGGCGCTGAGCGCGTCGTAGACCCCGGGGAGCAGGAGCGGTGAGGCGCCGGTGCGCGCTGCCGCGATCTGGTCCCGCAGTGGTGGGGTGCGATCTCCGTGAGCCACGGCACGCAGCAAACCAGAGCTCACTGTCAATTGTCAACAGTTGATCGTCAACGGTAGTCAGTCGGCACGGCGCAGGACGAGGGCCACGCCGGGGACCCTGGGCCGTAGGCTTCGCGGCGTGTCCCCCGGTTTCCCCTGCTCCCGCCGCCCATCCGCCGCCCTCCGCACACGGGGGGCC
>JALRCL010000385.1 GCA_023268575.1 Patulibacter sp. | reverse complement strand
CGACGAAGCGGCGCATGGCGTAGAAGCGCGGGAGCCCCTTCGCCTCCGCGCTCCGGTGGCGCGCATCGGTCATGCGGACGAGGAACCGACCCAGCGCCTCTTCGATCTCCGGCGTCCACAGGACCCGCTTGGAGTAGTGCTCGCCCTGCTCCCCCTGCTCGAGGGCGGGATGCGCACGACGACGGAGAACCTGCGCCGCGACACGGCCAACGGCGTCGCTCGCGAGGTGCTCGAGCGCGCGCAGAGCCTGCGCTACGACGTCCTGCGCAACGACCTCACCGACGTGAGCGCCACCGCGCCCCGGACCCCGGCCGACCGGCTGTGGGCGTCGATGGACCCGGGTGCCCCGGCTTCGCAGGCCCCCGTCATCCAGGGCACCTCGACCCCGATCGCGTCCGCCACCGAGCCGTGGCGCACCACGGCCGAGTGGCGCCTCACCCGCGGGGGCACGACCTTCACCGTCACCTACCGCGCCTGCACCCGCTCGGCGACGTCGAACCACGTCCAGCTGCTCGGGCCCTACGACTGCGATCGGACCGCCGTCACGCCGCCGCCGGGCACCCAGACCTCCGGGAGCTGCTCGCTGGCGCTCATGAACCCGAACGCGCTGCAGCAGGTCACCAACCCCGACGACGTCGTGGCGCAGGTCCAGCTCCTGAACCTCCTCGGCGTGCAGGCGTGCGTCACCGGCACGCTCGGCGCGTTGAACCTCAGCGCGCTCGTCACGCCGCTGTGCACGGTCCTCGGCGACGCCGGCTACGCGCTGAACACCGTCCAGGGACTCTTGCGCGGAGCGCTCGGCGCGCTGGGCTCCGACATCGCCCTCTCCGTCTGCCCGAAGCCGGACGGCACCGCGGGGCCGGGCTTCGCCGACGACCTCGCGAGCTCCACCGAGGTCGTGACGACGGTCTCGTGGACGCCGCCGGGCGCCGTCTCCCCCACGCGCGTCGTCGAGCGCGCGCTGATCCGGCGGTCGGGCACGTGAGCGGTCGCCGCCAGCCTGACGGCGGCTTCGCGCTCGCGGAGCTGCTGGTGGCCTCGTCGCTGGCGGTCGTCGTGCTGCTGGCGGTCCTCGGAGCGCTCGATGTCTTCTCCGGCACCTCGTCGGCCACAGCGCGCGCCCCGATCGGCGAGGAGACCGCGCGCGCCACCCTGCGGCAGCTCGTCGACGACCTGCGTCAGGCGCGCGTGCCGAGCGGCGAGACCACCCCGATCGACCACACGAGCACGAGCGCGACGGGCGACCTCGTCGCGGCCGCCTGGCTCGACGACGGCACCGCGACGCCCCGGGCCGGATGGCTGCGCTACTGCGTGACCGCCGACGGTCGATCGCTCGTGGCGGCTCGCCGGTACGCCGCCGCCTGGCCGGGAACGCCCGGGACGTGCGCGACGACGACCACGACCGATCCGGCGCTCGGCTGGGTCTCCGCGACGATCGTCGCGGGCGACCTCGTCCCCGGTGCCGTCTTCTCGTTCACGTCGGACGCCTGCTTCGGCACGACCGGGACCTGCCCGCCCCCGGCGACGACCGTCCGGGCGATCGGGATCCGGCTGCGCCTGCAGGCCCGCGACGCCGGCGGCCGTGGCCGCACCATCGACCAGACCGGAACCGTCGGGCTGCGGAACCGCCCGTGAGCGCTCGTCCCCGCCTCCGCGCCACCCACGGCTTCGTGCTCGTGCCGGTGATGGCGTTCCTCGCCGTCTCCCTCGGCCTCGCGTTCGCCATGCTCCTGCTCGTCGAGCGCCAGATCCGCGCCGCGGGCGAGCAGCGCGACCTCGACGCGACGCAGGTCCTCGCGGAGGGCGTGAAGGCCGCGACCGCGAACGTCCTCGCCCTGCCGGACGCCGACGCGTGGTGGACCGGCACCGGCTGCCACGTCGTGACCGGCGACCTCGCCACGGCCCCCACGCCGGGGACGACCGACGACGCCCGACTGCGCGCGGCGATCGCCCGCGAGGTCCAGCGGTCCTTCCAGGACGCCCAGGCGACGACGACCTACGCCCGCGCCGGCCGCACGGTGGCCTGGAGCTCGACGGTCTGCCCCACGACCGACACGGGCAGCGGCACCGACGGCCCGTACACCGACGCCGTCCTCTCCCGCACCGGGACGACGGGCACGATCAACGGCCGGCGGTCGCTCTGGGTCCGCGCGCAGGCGCGCGTCCGCGACGCCCAGGGGCGCTCGGTGCGCGTCCGCGCCGTCGCCGAGAAGGTCCGCCAGGGCGCCACGCCGTTCGTCCCGCCGACGACGTTCGCCATCGGCACCGGCACGTTCTCCAGCGACCTCGGCACCCAGGCCGCCCAGCTCTTTCGCGACCTGAGCCGCAGCTCGATCGTGCTCGACGGCGCGATCGGGAAGGTGCTCGGCGTCAACAACCGGCAGCTCATCGAGGACGACGCGGCGCGCATCGGCGTGCGATGCGGGCTGCTCAACGGCCTCGAGGACACGACGAACCTGCAGATCGACCCGGCGTCGCTGAACCTCGGGCTCTGCCTCGGCGGGATGTTCTCCGGCCTCGACGGCATCGCACAGCGCACGAGCCTGGACGCCCTGCTCGGGCCGAGCGGCCTGAACCTCGGCCTGAACCGCTTCACCGCCCTCGACACGTTCGCGATGGCGCCGACGATCGTCCAGGACGCGTACCGCAGCACCGCGCTGCTGCCCCTCTCGGCGACGGACGCCCGCACGACGGCCTACCTCGCGCCGATCGCCGGTTCGACCGATCCCGCGACCGCCCCGGAGTGCGCGGTCGACTGGAGCACCGTCACCACGAGCCGGGTGCTCTACATCGCGCAGGTCGGCGACGGCGAGCAGTACTGCCAGATCCCGGCCGGCCGCACCGTCCAGGCGAAGGCGGTCGTCGTCGCCCGCGGGCGGGTCGTGGTCCGCGGACGGATCGAGGCGCTGCTCTACCTGCTGAACCGCAACGAGTGCGACGCCGCCCCGCGGCCGTCGTCCTGCACGGTGGCGATCCGCCGCGCCTCGCGCCCGAACGGCAAGCCGCGCGAGGTCGCCCGGATCGAGCAGCAAGGCTCGGTCCTCGGCGCCGTCTGGGCCGACGGCGCCTACAGCCAGGTCGGCCTCTACCCCGCGACCGTCGCCAACGAGGCGACGGTCGGCAACGAGATCACCCGCGTGCTCGGCAACCTCGTGCAGCGCGCCGACGCGATCGTCGACAGCCAGGTCTGCAACATCAGCAACGGCGGCGTGCCGATCGTCACGCCATTGCTGAACGCGGTCACCGGACTGCTCAACGGCGTGCTGCAGCTCGTCGGCTCGCTCGTCGCCGGCACCGTCTCGACGCAGATCCTCCCGTCCGGCGTCACCCCGCAGTCCAACTCCGCGGCGCCGACGACCTACGACCAGGCCTGCCGGCTCTTCAACACGGCGCTCATCACGCAGCAGGCACCGGTGCGGCTCCTCGACGTGTCGAAGGTCGGCGGCACGGTGCCGATCACGGACGCGAAGGTCTGGGTGCGCAAGACGGCCGGTCTGCTGAGCCCGGCCTACGACTGGCGCCTGGCCACCGCGCAGGAGATCGCCGGGAGCGGCGCGACGGTGCCGACGTCGTTCCAGATCCCGGCTGCCTCGAGCGTGCTCTCGTCGCTCGGCACGCTGATCGGCAACGAGCCGACGGTCGTCGACCTCCTGAACATGGTCGCGAACGTCTTCAGCAACCGGACGATGGTGGAACGCGACCTCGCGGTCATCAGCCGCTCGCAGGTCGACGTGCCGAACGGGCTCGTGCGCGTGCCGGGGACGTTCCGCGCTGCGCGACCCGCCGACTGACCGGGACGCCGTCCGGCGGAGTCCGTCGGACGGTCCTGCCGAGCCCTCCGACCGCTGTAGCTCGATCGTACGATCGTCCAGCGCAGGGCCTCCGTCAGGGCCGCCGGCCGGCCACGGGTCGATGGGAGTCCCGTGTCCGGCAGCCCCCCCGTCGCGCCGTCCGTCGCCCGCCGCCTGCGCAGCGAGGACGGCGGCTTCACCCTCGTCGAGGTCCTCGTCGCCGCGACGATCCTCATCGCGGGGATCTTCGCGACGCTCGCGCTGATGGACCGCGGCGCGGCCGCGACCGGCGCGTCGCTGCAGCGCGACCGCGGCGCGGCCATCGCCCGCGAGGTCGTCGAGCGCGCGACGGGCATGAAGTACCTCCGCACGACCACCACCGCGGCCGACGGCACGACGACGGCGAGCGACACGAACGAGCTCGTCGGCCTCAGCAGCGCGTCGTCGACGACGCGGCCCGAGGTCGAGGTCGCCACCCGCCTGCGCGCCGCGCTGGACCCCGACGGCGACGCGAGCAGCGGGGCGATCACGACGAGCGACGTGGGCGACGCGTACGTCAAGCGCTCGAGCTGGGCGCTCACCCGCGGCAACACCCGCTACACCATCACGTACCGCGCCTGCACGACGTCGGATCGGATCAACAACACGGTGATCCGCGGCACGCTGGACTGCCAGCGCAAGGCGAGCGAGACCGGAACGAGCGTGCCCGGCGGCAGCCAGTTCGACGGTTCGACGCCCGGCGCGAAGTGCGGTCTGACGCTCTCCTCCGGGATGAACATGGCCGCGCAGGCCGCGTTGCCGCTGAACGACATCAGCGTGAACCTCCAGCTCCTGAGCGTCCTGGGCCTCGACCTCTGCGTCGATGGCCTGCTGAAGGGGCTGAACCTCCTCACCGGCCTGACGGGTCCGCTCGTCTCGTCGCTCTGCGGCGCCCTCGGACCGGTCGGCCCGACGGTCGGCGGCGTGCTCTCGGGCGTTACCGGCCTCCTCGGCACGCTCGGCGCGAACGCCCAGATCGGGCTGTGCCCGGCCGCAGAGCTCCGCGACGAGACGCTCGACGTCGCCGCCGGCATCGCGACGACGACGAAGGTCGAGACGACCGTCCGGTGGACCGAGACCGGCACCGGCCAACCCCGGACGATCCGGCAGACCGCCGCCGTCCGCCGCACGACGCGGGTGGTCGGACCGTGAGCGCCACCGTCCGCCGCGCCGCTCCCCGCCCGCGCCGCGACGAGGGCTTCACCCTCGTCGAGCTCCTCGTGACCATGGCGATCGGGACCATCGTCCTGCTGGCGATCCTCGGCGCCTCCGACGTCCTCGGCCGGACGACGGACGCCTCGAGCCGGCTGACGAACGCGCAGGAGATGGCCCGACGCAGCGTCCGCGTCATGACGAACGACCTGCGCCAGGCGTACACCGCGACCGCCGGCGCGACGACGCCCCTGGTCCAGCTCAGCCGCTCCCAGCTGGTGGTTGCCACCGTGGTCGACTCGAGCAGCGCGCCGCAGAACGGCTGGGTCGTCTACTGCGTCGACGCCTCCGGGAACCTCCTGCGCGGGACGCGGACGGCGACGCCGTACGCCGCGCCGGCCAGCTGCGGCACCGGCACCGGCTGGACCTTCGGCCGGATGGTCGGCGGCGGCGTCACCACCGCGCCCACCCTCGTCACCTCCACGGCGGACGCCGCGTACACCGCGAACGGTTGCCCGCAGCAGGCGCCGACCAGCGGCACCCCCAACCCGGCCCCGTGCCTGCCGACCCCGGATCAGGTCCGGACCGTCGGGTTGCGCATCGCGGTCACCGACGGCTCGCGCACCGTCGTCA
>JALRCL010000374.1 GCA_023268575.1 Patulibacter sp. | reverse complement strand
CAGGGCCGCCGCGGCGGCCCTGAACGTCTCACCCGCCTCCGCGCACCGCTGGTGGACCCGCTGGAAGACCGCTACCGAGGAGGAGCGGTCCTCAAGATCCTGTCTGCGCTCGAGGCCGCCGGTGCCGAAGAGCTGCCCGTGGCGGCTGCCTCCCGAGGCCGAGAAACGGATCCTCGATGCGCGTGAGCGGACGAACCTCGGGCCGGCCCGGCTGGCCGGCATCGTGGGCTTTCGGCGATCGACGATCTACAAGGTCCTCGACCGCCACGGCTGCGGTCGTCGGCGCCGGTCGCCGAAGCCGGTGGTGCCGACGAGGCGCTACGAATGGGCGCAGCCCGGCGCGCTGCTGCACCTCGACGTGAAGCACCTCACGCGGTTCTCCAAGCCTGGGCACTGGGCGCACGGCGATCGTTCCGAGCAACACAAGAGCCGTGGCGCCGGCGTCGAGTTCGCGCACTGCGTGATCGACGACCGGACGCGCTTGGCCTACGTGGAGCTCCACCCGCACGATCGTGGCGAGACCGCCGCGATCGTGATCCGTCGCGCGGCGGCGTGGTTCTCGCAGCAGGGCTGCGGGCCGACGGAGGCCGTGATGACCGATAACGCGATGGCCTACAAGAACAGCCGCCTCTTCGAGGCGGCCCTCTCGGATCTCGGCGCGAAGCACATCCTCATCCCGCCCCGCACACCGCGCTGGAACGGGAAGTTCGAGCGGTTCATTCGAACCCTCGACGAGGAGTGGGCTCATGCCCGGATCTGGCCGTCTTCGACGGCCAGGAACCGGGCGCTGAGATCATGGCTGCGGTACTACAACCGACGTCGTCCTCACACGGCTCTCGGCGACCGGCCACCAATCAGCCGCGTTCACCAAGACCGTGGGCACAACAGCTAGGCGCGCGCGGCGCGCTCGTCGTATATCGGCGATATACGCACTACTATGCTGACGCTACATGCGCGTGCAGCACGGCTTCCCCGGCGTTCGCGACGCCCCGCGCGGGACCCACGCCGACGGCACGGCGGCGCCGACCGAGCCGCGCGCCGCAGCGCAAGGGATCGGGACCGACACCGCGCTCGCGCCGCTCTTGGACGCCGCCGGAGGGGCGTTCCTGCGCCGCTTCGCCGGCGCGGAGGAGGCGCTCGTGGCGTGCTGCGTCCCGGATCGGGCCTCGGCGGTCGCCGGCGCCGCGTGCGCCACCGGCGGCGGCGCCCATCCCGACCGTCCGATGCGACGCGCGCCTGGCCACCGAGCGGCGGTCGCTCGGCCCGCGAGCGACGCGGCGGATGCGCCCCGGGCCTCGCCGATCGGCCGGCGACTCGCCGCGGTGCTCCCGGCGCGTCGCCGCGACGCCGAGCCGGCCCACGCGCCGACGCCACCTCCACCGACCCGACGAACGACCGACCACGACGGGCCCGCGGGCCCCGAGGAGGACGCATGACAGACGGAGATCGCGACCGGCTCGACGGCCGACGCGCGCTGGTGACCGGCGGATCCAGGGGCTCGGGCAAGGCGGTGGTCGAACGGCTCGAAGAGCTGGGCGCCGACGTCTACGCGACCGCCAGGACGATGCCCGAGGGCTACCCCTCGCCGAACCGGTTCATCGA
>JALRCL010000341.1 GCA_023268575.1 Patulibacter sp. | reverse complement strand
CACCGTCCTCAACTACCTGCTGCCGCTGCAGAACGTGCTGTCGATGCACTGCTCGGCCAACATCGGTGCCGGCGGCGACACGGCGTTGTTCTTCGGTCTATCGGGCACCGGCAAGACCACGCTGTCGAGCGATCCCGATCGGCAACTGATCGGCGACGACGAACACGGCTGGAGCGATCGCGGCGTGTTCAACTTTGAGGGCGGCTGCTACGCCAAGACGATCCGTCTCTCGGCGGAAGCAGAACCGCAGATTTACGCCACCACCCGCCAGTTCGGGACGTTGCTCGAAAACGTCGTGATGGACCCGGTGACGCGTGCGCTCGACCTCGACGACGCGTCGTTGACGGAAAACACGCGGGCGGCCTACTCCATCGAGCAGATCGCCAACGCCGTGCCCTCGGGGCAGGGCGGTCATCCGAAGAACATCGTGATGCTGACGGCCGACGCCTACGGCGTGCTGCCGCCGATTGCGCGGCTCTCCGCAGAAGGAGCGATGTATCACTACCTCTCCGGCTACACCGGCCAGATCTCGCTCGGCCACGCGTTCTTCCTCGGCATCGGCGCGTACGCCGCGGCCGAGGTCACCCGCTCCAGCGACCTGCCGATCCTCCTCTGGCTGCCGCTCGCGACGCTGCTGGCGGGCCTCGTCGGCGCGGCGATCGGGCCGTTCGCGCTGCGCCTGCGCGGCCACTACCTCGTGATCGTGACGCTCGGGCTCGTCTTCATCGGCGAGCACCTGTTCCGCAACCTCAAGGACGTCACCGGCGGCAACTCGGGGACGTCGGTGGCCGCGACGCCGTCGGTCGGTTCGCTGGACTTCGCCGACCTCGACCTGCTCGGCCAGGCGTACTCGCGCCAGCAGGGCTGGTTCTGGCTCATCTGGGCGCTCGTGGCGCTGACGGCGCTGCTCGCGAAGAACATCGTCCGCACCCGTCCGGGCCGCGCGATCCAGGCGATCCGCGACCGCGACCTCGCCGCCGAGGTCGTGGGCATCGAGGTCGGGCGGCACAAGATCTGGGTCTTCGCGATCTCGAGCGCGTTCGCCGGCGCCGCGGGCGCGCTGTACGGCTCCTACCAGGAGTTCGTCAGCCCGGACGAGTGGACCCTGTTCCTCTCGATCCAGTACATCGCGATCATCATCGTCGGCGGGATCGGGACGATCTTCGGGACGATCCTCGGCGCGCTCTTCATCGGCGCGCTGCCGTCGATCATCGAGGAGTACTCCCACTCGATCCCCGGGGTCCAGACCGGGCCCGGCGACGACGGCTTCATCAGCGTCTTCGCGCTGAACCAGGCGATCTTCGGCGTCCTGATCGTCGCCTTCCTGCTGCTGGAGCCGCGCGGCCTCGCCGCGATCTGGCTCCGCATCAAGACGTACTTCCGCACCTGGCCGTTCCGCTACTGAGTCGGCGGAGCGCGTCCTCCCACCCGCGGTACCAGCATCAAGGAGAGAGCACAGATGGGTCACCGGACACGATGGGGAGCGATCGCCGCCAGCGCGGTGCTCGCCCTCGGCCTCACCGCCTGTGGCGGAGCCGACAACGACGACGAGGGCGGCGGGGGCGACGGCGCGAGCGCCGGCGCGCCGGCCAAGGCGCCCGGCTTCGACGGCACGACGATCAAGCTCGCGACGCTCAGCGCGCAGTCCGGGCCCGTCGCGGTCATCGGCAACCCGCTCGTGGCGGGCAACACGACGTGGTTCGACCGGCTGAACGCCGAGGGCGGCGTCGCGGGCAAGTACAAGGTCGAGCTCGTCAACGAGGACAACCGCTACGAGGCCGACACGACGGTCCAGCGGTACAACCGCGTGAAGAACGACGTCACCGCGGTCCTCCAGGTCCTCGGCACGGCGCCGACGCTCGCGCTGCTGCCGCAGCTGCGCCGCGACAAGATCGTCGCCGGTCCCGCGTCGCTGGACGGCTTCTGGGTCAAGGAGCCGAACCTCCTGCCGATCGGCGCCCCGTACGAGTTCGAGGCCGCCAACGGCCTCGCGCACTACATCGAGGCGGAGGGCAAGGACAAGACGTTCTGCACCTTCACCCAGGACGACGTCTACGGCGAGGCGGCGCTGCGCGGCGTGGACGCCGAGGCGAAGCAGGCGGGCATCCAGGTCGAGACGCGGCAGAAGTTCAAGCTCGCCGACAAGGACGTCACCGGCCAGGTGCAGCGCCTGCGCCGCGCGGGCTGCGACGCCGTCTCGCTGGCCGCCACGCCGACCGACGCGGCGACGATCTGGGGCACGGCCGCGCGGCTGAAGTTCGCCCCGCGGTGGATCGCCCAGGCCCCGGCCTGGACGGGCGCGTTCGCGAAGTCGCCGCTGGCGCCCTACCTGCAGCAGACGACGTGGGTCGTCGCCGAGGGCACCCAGTGGGGCGACGAGAG
Source organism: Patulibacter sp. (assembly GCA_023268575.1). Taxonomy (GTDB): domain Bacteria; phylum Actinomycetota; class Thermoleophilia; order Solirubrobacterales; family Solirubrobacteraceae; genus Patulibacter. Next base: position 438 of record JALRCL010000341.1, on the reverse strand, counting down.
CGTCCCCGGGATGAAGCAGATGATCGCCGACCAGAAGCAGTACGCCCCGAAGCAGCAGCCGGACATCTACTTCCAGTACGGCTACAACCAGGGCCGCGCGTTCACCGCGCTGCTCGAGAAGGCCGTCGAGAAGGGCGACCTGTCGCGCGACGGGATCCTCGCCGCGCTGAACGAGCTCGGCGAGGTCGACTACCAGGGCCTCATCGCGCCCTACACGTACGGCGCCGACGGCGACCGGACCCCGTCGCGTAGCAACGCGATCTTCTCCGTCGATCCGAAGGCCCCGGGCGGCCTGAAGCTCGAGGCGAAGGACGTCACGTCGCCGGCGGCGCAGGAGATCGAGTTCCAGGCGGCGCCGTAGCGGCCGCTCCCGGTCGGCGCGGGGTCCGCCTGCGCCGACCGCCCGCGGCGGCGTCGCGCCCGTGCCCGGCACGGTCC
>JALRCL010000303.1 GCA_023268575.1 Patulibacter sp. | reverse complement strand
CGCGTCCGGGCGCCCGGCGCCCGGCACCACGCCCGCGCCGGGCCCGCCGACGTCCGCCGTCGTGGGTGCGGCCTCCGCGCCCGGTCCGTCGGGGTCCGTCGGCATCGCTGCGGCGTCCGCACCCGATCCGTCGGGGCCCATCGGCGCCGCTGCGGCGTCCGCACCCGGTCCGGCGAGGTCCGCCGTCCCGTCGTGGAACCGCCGCAGGAGCGCGCCGAACGCCGCGCCGTCGACCTGCGCCTCGGGGTCGTGCGGGATCCACCGCCAGGTCGTGACCCACCGCCCCCCGTCCGGTGCCTCCGACGCGGGCCCGCCCGTCGACGCCGCCTCCGGCGCGACGAGGAACGGCTCGTCCAGCGGCTCGGCAACCGCGACGCCCGCAGCGGCCGCGTGGCGCGCCACGGCGACCTCCGCCACGACGGCCTCGCGCTCGCGCTCCGCCGGCGCCACCCGCACGACGACGTCGCCCACGCGCGCCGTCGCGTTCGTGCCGAGCCGCAGGATCCGCGGCTCGACGGACGGCAGGCCGAGCGCGGCCGTCGCCGCCCGCAGGAGCGGGAGCGCCTCGGTGCTCGTCCACGCGCGACGGCTCACGAGCCCATCTTCCCGCCCGGGGCCGGGAACGGCCGCGGATCGGCGCGTGGACGCTCGTCCAGGCCCACGGGGCCCCAGGCCTGGACGCGGCGCCGGAATCGCCCCCGGGCGCCCGAGCGCCCGGCTATCGTGCGGCGGGCCCGCGTCCCCCGCCGGCGCCGCGACCCGCGGCACGCCCTCCGGAAGGCCCGCATGGACCACGTCATCTCCCTGCGCAACGTCACGAAGCGCTTCGGATCGAACACCGCCGTCGACGACGTCACGATCGACGTCCCGGCCGGTCACTGCTACGCGTGGCTCGGGCCGAACGGGTGCGGCAAGACGACGCTGATCCGGATGATGCTCGGCCTCGCCCGCGCGTCGTCGGGCCAGATCGTCGTGCGCGGCAAGCAGGTCCCGCGCCAGGGACGCGAGGCGCTCTCGCGGGTCGGCGCGATCGTCGAGGAGCCGCGCTTCTACCCGTACCTCAGCGGGCGCGCGAACCTCGAGATCTGGGCCGCGCACCAGAGCGCCGACGCGAAGGCCGCGATCGACGGCGCCCTCGACCGCGTCGGACTCTCGTCGCGCGCGGGCGACAAGGTGGGCTCCTACTCGCTCGGCATGCGCCAGCGGCTCGGCGTCGCGCGGGCGCTGCTCAACGATCCGGAGCTGCTCGTCCTCGACGAGCCGACGAACGGCCTGGACCCCGCCGGCCTGCAGGAGTTCCGCGGCATGATCCGCGAGCTCGTCGCCGAGGGTCGCAGCGTCTTCATCTCCTCGCACATCCTCAGCGAGGTCGAGAAGATGGCCGACTCGATCGCGATCATCGAGAAGGGCAAGGTCCTCGCATCCGGTCCGGTCGACGACCTCATCCGCGGCGGCCGCCAAGCGGTGGGCGTGCGCGTCGACGACCCCGCACGGGGCCTGCCGGTCCTGCGCGGGCTGCCGTTCGCGCGCGCAACCTTCCTCTCGGACAATCGCTCCGATCTGGCAAAGATCCCGGTGCCGACGCTGGTGCTCGAGTGCTCGCAGGATGTCATCGCGCCGCGTGAGGTGGGCGCGTATGTGCACCGCCACGTGCCGGACAGCACGC
>JALRCL010000266.1 GCA_023268575.1 Patulibacter sp. | reverse complement strand
GCGGCCGAGGGCGACCTCGAGCGCGGTGCGGTGGGGATCGCCGAGCGCCGCGAGGAACGGCAGGGTCGGGCGCAGCAGCTCGTGGAGGCCGGCGAACGGCAGGTCGGACTCGGCCTCGACGCCCCGCGCGGCGAGGACGGTCCCGTGCCGGGCACCACAGCGCGCGGCAGCGGCGCGCAGGAGCGCCGACTTGCCGATCCCCGGCTCGCCGACGAGGAGCGCCACGGCGCTGCGCCCGTCGGCGGCGCGGTCGAGGAGCACGTCGAGCCGGCGCAGCTCGGCATCGCGTCCGAGGAGGTCGTTGGGGGACGACACGGCTCGATCGTAGGCGGCCGGTCCGCGCGCTGCGGACCGGCCGCGGGCGTCCTCAGCGGCGTCCGGCGCCGGTCTGTGCGGCGCGGGCGAGCGCGGCCTTCGTCACTGCGACCGCCGGCTTGGGCCGGTTCTCGTAGGTGAAGAGGCCCTTCTGGTTCAGCCCGCGGACGAGCCGGATCGGGTGGCCCTTGTAGACGTTGCGGATCGAGCCGCCGAGGAACGCGGGCGAGACGCCGAAGTCGCGGAGGTTCCAGACGAGGAAGCCCTGGACGTTGGGGTCCGCCGCGTAGGTGTCGATCGTCGTCCGGACGAGGTTCGACTGGTAGCCGTAGCCGCCCGGCTTCGACGACGGGTTCTCGCCGTTGGCCTCCGCGCCGAACTCCGTCAGCACGAGGGCCTTGCCGCGGTAGACCCGCTCGGCGAGCTTCAGGTACGCCTTGATCCGGCGCGCGATGTAGGACATCGGCTGCCCCGGCTCGCTGTACCAGCCCTCGTAGTTCGTGATCCCGATCGCGTCGATGTACTGGTAGACCGGGCCGAGCTTCTCGGGCAGGCGCGTCTCCCAGACCATCCGGCCGCGGCGACCGCCGCCGAGGTCGCAGCGCTTCGCCGCGCCGCGGCGGACCTTGAGCTCCACGACGCCGCGGGCGCTCGACATGCAGAGCTCCTTCGGCGTGCCCCAGAGGTCGAGCGCGACGAGGCGGTTCGGGTCCTTCTCCTTGAGCATCCGCGACATCGCCCGCACGTAGGGGACCTGCCCGTGCCGGTTGCCGTTCTTCGCGATCTCGTTCGCGAGGTTCCAGACGATCGTCGACGGGTGCGTCTGCTGCTCGGCGAGCGTCACCGCCACGCGCTCGCGCGCCCGCCGCTGCTGGGCGGCCGTGCGGTGCGTCCACGAGCCGGGCGAGTCGAACGGGCCGATGCCCTGCCAGACCATGATGCCGGCCTGATCCAGGCGCTCCAGCAGCGCCGGGTCCAGCGGATGCTGGGCACGGGTGGCGTTCGCACCGATCGCCTTCAGATCGTCGATCAGGCCGTCCATCTGCTCGGGACGCAGGCCGTCGCCGACGCCGGGGGCGTCCTCGTGGATCGACGCGCCGCGCAGCTGCACGCGGGTGCCGTTGACGTAGATGGCGCCGTTGCGCACGCTGACGACCCGCAGGCCGGTGCGCGTCTGGTAGGCGCTCTCGGACGCGACCCCGACGACCATGTCGTAGAGGTTGGGCGCCGTCGAGGACCAGAGGTCGGGCTTGTCGATCACGACGCTCGCCGCGAGCCGGCGGGTCTGCCCCCCGGCGAAGCGCTGCGACGGGAACCGCAGCGTGTACGTCTGGTCCCCGCGGCGCAGCACGCCGACCGGGGCGATGGCGCGCGTGCGGGTGCGGTTCGTGAAGTCGGCCGAGACGGTCACCTTGGCGCTGCCGTCGGGCTGCAGCTCCGTGACGACGGACGGCGCCGCGGTGTCGCTGGCCCCGAGCGGGCGCAGGGTCACGTCGCGGGTGATGCCGCCGTAGTTGAACCAGCCGCGGTGGTAGCCCTGCTTCTTCATCGTCTCCGGATCGCGCCAGTCGGCGCGGACGACGATCGTGTGCTCCTGGCCGGCCTTCAGGCCCGCGCGGGCCTCGAACGGCAGGAACTCGCCGAGGTGGGAGGCGACCTGGCGGCCGTCGATCCAGACGGTCGCCTCGTGGTTCACCGAGCCGAAGCCGATCGCGTAGTCGCCGTCCTTCGGGACCGTGATCGTCTTGCGGTACCAGGCGATCGAGCCGCGGTGCCCGAGGACGCCGGCGGCGCCGGTGATGTTCTTCGCGTTCGGGACGTACGGCAGGTCGACCGTCGACCCGGTGAAGTCCCCGTCCTTCCAGCCGAGTCCGCGGCCGCTGTCGCGCGGGTCGTTGCGCACCGTCCAGCCGGCGCTGATCGACGTGCGCCCGAACGGGCCGCCGACGGCGACGGGCGCGTTGGCCGGCGCGTCCTCGGCCGCGGCGGCTGAGCGTGGACCGTCGCCGAGCTCGCTGACCGCGACCGGAGCGGCGGCGAGGGCGAGGACGAGGAGCGGAACGGGGAGGAGGCGGCGAGCGAGCATGGCGAGACCACGGCCGCCTCTGGCGGCCAGGTCGCGCGAGCGTAGCGGAGCGGACCCGGTCGGCGAGCCGGGTGGCGGGCGGGTCCCGGCGCCGCGGCGCGGCGCGGGCGCTACCGTCGTCGGCCGTGCTCCGGCCCGGACCGCCGCACGCCGTCGTCGCGACGGCGCTCGTCGCCGCCCTCTCCGCGGGGGCCGCCGTGGTGCCCGGTCGCGCCGCGGCCGACACCCAGCTCGTCGTCCGCGGAGCGGGCTTCGGGCACGGGGTCGGCATGAGCCAGTGGGGTGCGCGCGGGATGGCGGCGCGCGGCGCCGACGCCGCGCGGATCCTCGGCCACTACTACCGCGGCACGCGCGTCGGCCGGCTGACGCGCAGCCCGGCGGTGCGCGTCGCGCTGCAGTGGGGACGGCGCGAGACGACGATCTCCGGCGCGTCGAGCATCGGCGGGGTCCGCGTGGACCCGCGCCGCAGCTACCGGCTGCGGCGCACTGGTCCGGGGATCGTCGCCTGGACGACCGGCGAGAAGCCGCGCCGCGTGGCCCGCGCGGCGGGGGCGGTGCGCGTCAGCGGCGGCGGGCTGCTGCGCGTGGCCGGTCGCGCGGCGGACGGGGTCGTGGACGGGGCGTTCCGCGGGGTCCTCGACGTCCTGCCCGACGGCGCGGGCGTGCTCGTCGTGGAGGAGCTGGGGCTGGAGGAGTACCTGCGTGGCGTCGTGACCGGCGAGTCGCCGGCGAGCTGGCCCGCGGCCGCGCTCCAGGCCCAGGCGATCGCCGCGCGGACGTACGCCATCACGACGAGCATCGGCGGGCGCCCCTTCACCCAGTGGCCGGACACCCGCTCGCAGGTCTACCGCGGCGTCAGTGGCGAGAGCGGGCCTGGCGACGCCGCGGTTCGCGCCACGGCCGGTCAGGTCGTCACCCGCGACGGGCGACCGGTCACGACGTACTACTTCGCGGCGAGCGGCGGGCGGACCGAGGACGTCGAGCACGTCTTCGGCGGCGCGCCGCGCCCGTGGCTGCGCAGCGTCGCCGATCCGGCCGAGGGCGACGCGCCGCTGCATCGCTGGACGCGCCGCTTCGACGTCGCGGCGGCCGACCGGCGGATCGCGCGGATCGCGCCGGTGGGGTCCCTGCGGCGGATCGAGGTCGTGCGAACGGGCTCCTCGCCGCGGATCGTCCGGGCGCGGGTCGTCGGCGACCGCGGGCGCCGTGACGTGACGGGCGAGCAGCTGCAGCGGGCGTTCTCGCTCCCCGACCGCTGGGCGACCTTCACGCTGACGTCGATCTCCGGCTGCCTGCGCCCCCGGCCCGCCGCCCCGCGGGCCGGGACCGCGCTGCGCCGGCCGCTGGCGGCCGCGGACCCGGCCGGCGGCGCGCTGCAGCTGCTGCAGCGCGGCGCGAGCGACCTGGCGGTCGGCCTCGACCGGCGGGCGCGGGCGCAGCGGATCGTGCGGGAGCGCTGCCGGCTCGTCGGCGGCGCGGCGGGTGCCGGCACGGCGGAGCGGGCGGCGCGGCTGCAGCGTCAGGACGGCTCGGGCTGGCGGACGGTTCGGCGGGTGCGCACCGACCGCGCCGGGCGCTTCGACCTGCTCGTGCCCCGCGGCGGGCGCTGGCGGGTCGTCGTCGGCGTCGCGGCGACGCCCGAGGCGCGTGTCGAGCGCTGAGCGGCCGCCGGCCCGTGGCGACGGGCCCGTGGCGGCGCCCGTCAGGGTGTGAACTTCACGGTGATGACGTCGCCGTCCTGCACGACGTAGTCCCGGCCCTC
>JALRCL010000227.1 GCA_023268575.1 Patulibacter sp. | reverse complement strand
GCTGCTGCTCCTGGCGGCCTGGGCCGTCGACCGGCGCCTCGGCCGCCGCGCCGCCGCGTTCCTCGTGCTCGCGACCGCGGGCACGTTGTGGGCCGACGTGCTCAAGGCGATCGTCGGTCCCAGCCCGGTGCCGGAGATCCGCGCCGCGTTCCACGACGTCGCCAGCTATCCGAGCGGGCACGTCACGTGGGCGACGACGTTCTTCGGCGCGCTCCTGCTGCTGGCCGTCCGCCGTCGGGTGCCGGAGCTCGCCGTCGGGGCCGTCCTCGCCCTGGCCCTCATGGGGGCGAGCCGGATCGCGCTCGGCGCGCACGTGCTGAGCGACGTGCTCGGTGGTTACCTGCTCGGGACCGGCTGGACCCTCGCGATGGCGCTGGCCGTCGATCGATCCACCGCGAGGAGGGCGATCTCTCCCGCCGCCGCGGCGGAGGCGCGGCACGACTGACGACGGTGGGGCGGCAGCTCCGGCGACGGCCTTCCCGCAGGCGAGCGGGCGCTCCGACCGGCGGGGCCGATCCGCGGCATGCCCCGCGCGGTGCGGGGGTAGGAGAGGAGCGATCGCGCCGACCGCGGTCGACGGACAACGGTGTACGCCGACGTCCGCAGCCCCTAGAGTGCGCCCAGGCCAGGACGATGCAGACCGCTGCCCGACACCCCGATCCCCGTCCTGCGACCGGCGTCGGCGGCCTCGTCTTCCGCGTCGGGCGTGCCGTGCACGCCGCGGGCGTCGTCGTGGTGATCGCCGTCAGCCTGCTGCTGCCCCTGCTGCCGCTGCTCGCGCCCCACGTCGATCGGGAGTTCGTCCTGCCGTTGCCGCTGCCGGTCGCCCTCATCGTCCTCGGGGCGGCGGGGGTGCTGACGGTCGGCCTGCTGCACCCGGTGCTCTACCCGCCGCGTGGTCGCGAGCGGGGACGCTCCCGCGAGTGACGTCCCGCGCGGCGCGCCGGGACCGGACCGCGCGCCTGGCAGGATCCAGCGATCTCCTGGGTGGTCGATCCGTCGCGGCGCCGTAGACTCGCATGCTCGATGGGTGCGTTGCTCGGTCTGCTCGCCGCGATCCTCGGCCTGCTGGGCCTGGGCGGGGGCGGCGGGGCCACCCCGCCGCCCCCGCCCGATCCGGGACCGTCGCCGGAGACGCCGCTGGCCGCGGCCGATCGGCTGCAGGTCGCGCGCGTCGATGGTCGGGCGGTCCTGCGCACCGCCGACGGTCGTCGGGCGTTCCTGCGCGGCGCCAACGTCAACGCGCTGGTGGACTACGGCGGCAGCCACGGCACGGTGCCGGTGACCGATCGGGACGCCGAGCAGGCACGGGCGCTCGGGTTCACGGTCGTGCGCCTGGCGGTCTCCTGGTCGCGGATCGTGCCCGAGCCGGGTCGCGTGGACGAGGCGTACCTCGCCGAGGTGCGCCAGGCCGGGCGGCGGTTCGCCCAGCGCGGGGTCCGCGTGCTGCTGGACCTGCACCAGGACCGGTACGGCGCGGGGCTCGGGCCGACGAGCGACGAGCGCGACGGTGCGCCGCGGTGGGCGCAGCTGACCGGTGGCGCGTCGACGGCGCGCGGCTCGACCGATCACGACTACTACGGCACGGCGGCGGCGCGTGCCGCTGCCCGCGCGTTCTTCGACGACGCGGAGGTGCCGGGCACCGGGCGAGGCCTGCAGGAGCACTACGGGGACGCGCTGGTCGCTCTGGCGGGCGTGGGGGAGGACCTCGGCCCGGCGCTGGCGGGGATCGAGCTCTACAACGAGCCGGTCGATCCGGTTCGGGCGTCGCTGCAGCCCGCCGACGTGGCGGCGTTCTACCGCGACCGCCTGTGGCCGTTCTACCGCCGCGCGATCGAGCGCCTGCGTGCCGACGGCTACGACGGGCCGATCTGGTTCGAGGGCTCGGCGACGCGGACGCACACCGATGACGACCCGTCGGCGGAGCGCTTCAGCGACGACGACGGCCTGGTGTACGCCCCGCACGTCTACACCGACGTGTTCAACGGTCGGAACTCGGGGCAGACGCCGGCGCGGATCGCGGCGAGCTTCGCCCGGGCGCAGGACGAGGCGGATCGGTACGGCGCGCCGCTCGCGCCGACCGAGCTGGCGGGCGCGTCCGGCACGACCGGCGGCAACTGGGAGCGCGACCGCGAGGCCACGCTGGACCAGCTCGACGCCCTCGGCGCCGGCGGGATGGTGTGGGTCTGGAAGCAGCATCCCTCGCGCGACTACGGCTGGGGCGTGCTGGCCGCCAACGGCGCGTTGCGCTCCGGCACCGAGATCGCCCAGGACTACGGTCGGGCGCGCGTGCGCTCCAGCAGCGCCCCGATCGCCGCCGCCCGCTGGCGCGCAGGGACCCTGACGGTCCGCACGACCGGCCCCGGCGTCGTGGAGCTGTGGGACGGCGCCGCGACCGGGAGCAGCGCCCGGACCGTCGGCGCGTCGCCGCAGCTGACCCTCGACGGCGCCACCCCGCCGGCCGACGCCGTCCAAGCCGTGACGGCAACCTCGCCGCTGCAGTCCGCGGCCGCCTGGATCGGCGGCCGCATCCTGCGGGTGACCGTCGGTGAGGGCGAGCACGAGCTCGTCCTGCGGCGTGGGGGCTGACCGGCATCCGGTCTGGGCGGACGCTGCGGTCGTCTGCCGGTCGAGATGGTCGTGAGGCGGTCCACGTCCGCACGGCCGCGAACCGCGCGACTGCGACGGTGAAGGTCGACTGGACGTGCGGAACCCCGTGGCCCGTGTGGTCAGCGGTCGCGATCGGGCCGAGAGCGTTGCGCCGGAGACTCATTGACGGGTTCGTGAATGCCGTTCGTGATCCGACGGGGCACGGTTCCCTTACACGTCTGGTGCCCTGCATCGGGCCCGCGTGCCGTCAGGCGCGGACGAGTGCAGCGAAACGCCGACGAACCTCGGACTCGTGCACGAGGAAGAGGTGATTCTGGATGCGCACGTGAATCGCGGCGAACGATCGTCCCTGCGTGATGGACAACCGTTGCGGACGATGTAGACCGTTGCACGGGTAAGGTCCCGCCCCGTGGTCGCGAGATTGCTGCCGTTCGGAGAAGTACGGGGTCTGACTGCGCTACTGCTCGTGGTGCCGGCGGCGGCCGTCACTGCTTGCGGTTCCGAGAGCCAGCCGGAGGTGTACGACGTAGCCGTCCTCCCTCGCCCCGAGCTCGATGCCAGCTTCTCGCGCACTGGTGAGGGCTTGATTCAGGGAGCGCAAGCCATGGAGCCCGGTCTGGCGAGGAGCGCGGATGGGGGACCTCAGGTTCCGATCGCCACGCTGAACGGCCCCGGCGAACGCGTCTTCGCGGCGCGTACTCTCAGGTTTCCTGCTGGTCCGCAGCGCATCGTCATACGCCAGGTGCTTCCGGGTGACCTTGATTGGACCGACGAGCGACAGCCGTTCGTCTCCTGGAAGGCGTACGCCGCGGAGGTGCGGCCGGGCGGTCAGCGCCGTCGGCTGAACTGGTTGGCGGTGCCAGCTCGAGGACTGGCCGTTCGGCCGGGGGCCACCATGCGCCTGCGCACGGTGTTCACCATCGCTCCGCGAACCGACGGTTGTGTCGGTCCAGCGGATCGCACCAGGCGGGGTCGGAGGAGCCTTCTGACGATCACGGGGGGGCCCGCGTGGATGGTGCGGGTAGCCGGGGCGGAATCCTGGCAGTGGCTCCGACTTCCGCGAGACGCTGATACCGGCAGGAGGGCCGTGGTCAGAACGGGCCCGACGCGACCGGTGACGTTCGGCAGCGCATGGACCTGTCGGCGGCCTCAGCCGGCCATCACCCTGGCCGTCGACCCTGACGGTGCTGCGAGGGCTGGCGAGGACGGGCTGCCTGTCGAGGAGCCGGATGGGTACTGACCGCGGCCACCGCCGAGACGTCTTCCTTCGAGCCCCAGATGCGGCAGAGGCCAAGAGACCGTGAGCGATAGGAACATGTACGACCCACCGGCACGAATGCGGGTTCCGCTTGACCCTGCAAGCCGCGCGCTGGGCATCGCCCGGCGCCGTTGGCGTTGGATCGTGGTCGCCCTTCTGCTGACCGTGGCGCTTTCGGGCCTGCTCGAGGGAACTACGGAGCCCGAGTACGAGGCGACGACGACAGTCATCTTGTCGCGGCAGGACATCGGTAGCGTCGTCGCCGGGGTCTCCACCCCGAGCTCGTCCTCGGACACCCTGGCTCGATCTGCGAAGACGCAGGCGGAGGTCGCAAGCTCGCTCGCGGTTGCGGAGCGCATGAAGCGGCAGCTCGGCTTGCGCCTCTCGGCGAGTGAGATCCGTTCCCGCATCGACGCGAAGCCCGCAGCGGACGCCGACGTCCTGCAGATCTCCGCAACGGCGAGCACGCAGGCGGAGGCTCGAAAGCTCTCCCTCGTCGCGGCGACCTCGTACATCGCTGTACGCCGCGGCATCGACACGCGGGCGGTCACTGATACGCGCCGCCAGTTGTCGCGGCAGCGAGCGCTTCTGCGCAACCAGCGGACCGCCGCAGCGCAGCAGCTCCTGCGCGAACTGGCGGCCCGTGACCAACAGCTCGCTCTCATCGAGACGTTGGCTACGGGCGGGGCGAACCTGCTGAGTGACGAGCCCACCGTCGAGAAGCTCCATCCTCGAGTCCCGAGAGCGCTGATGGTCGGCAGCGTCCTCGGGCTGGCCCTCGGTTTCGTTGTCGCGGTGCTTCGAGATCTGACGGACCGACGCGTCGGGTCGCCTGAAGAGATCGCTGAAGCGCTGTCCTTGCCGGTCATCGCCGAGCTGCCCTTCGAGACGGAGGTGAGTAGCCGGACCGCCGCACAGATCGCTTCGAGCGGGGACGCGCTCAACGAAGCGTTCCGGCTCCTCCGCACCACGGTGCTCACCGAGATGCGTTCGCGAGGCTCGACCTCGTTGCTGGTAACAAGCGCCATCGCCGCCGAGGGAAAGACGATGGTTTCCGCCGTTCTGGGGAGCGTGCTGGCCGCTGGCGGCAACCAGGTTCGCGTCATTGACGCGGACCTGCGGCGCCCGAGTCTCGCGCGCCGCTTCGGAATCCCCGGCGCCCCGGGCATGATGGAGATGCTGGGTTCCGATCTCGCGGAGGACGATGTCGTGGCGCGGGTCGAGATCGGCGCGGGTACGGACGGGGCGGTGGTCGAGGTCGTTCCCGCCGGCCGTCCTCCGCTGACGCCCGGCGAGTTCGTCGCCTCCCGTCGCTTCGATGAGGCCCTCGGGCTGGCGAAGCCGGCGCCCGAGGCGTTGATGCTCTTGGATGGCCCCCCGCTGAATCTCTTCGCCGACGCCTTGGCGATCGCCGAGCGAGTCGAGGGCGTCGTGCTCGTCGCGAACCTGAATCGGTTGAGCCGAAGGGACCTCGCGCTGTTGCAGCGGCGCGTGGCACAGCTTCCCGTCGCGCCGTACGGGGTGATCGTCATCGGCCGTGCTGGTCAGCGCGCCACCCCCTACGGCTATGGCTATCGCTATGGCTACGGAGCCGGTGAGGGTGCGGGACGCTCGACTGCTGACGTCTGAGCCATGAGGTACCCGGCCCGCAACGCGGGTGGTCGTCCAGTCGATGTGACGCCGCTGCTCGCGGCGACGGTCGCGGTCGTGGGAGCGCTCATGGCGGCGCTCGTCGCGGGCAGTTCCCGCGCGCCTGTCCTCTGCCTCGCGTTGGTGGCTGGAGCGGCGTGCATCGTGGTTCTCCCGCGCGCCGCGGGCCCGGCCTTGCCGTTCCTCCCGCTGGCCTTCGTTCCTGCGACACGGCTGCCAACGATCGAGTTCGCGTCCATCAGCCTGTTGTTCTGGATCACCGCGGTCGCGTTCGTGCTGGCGATTGGGCTCTGGGTGACCAGCGGCCTTGGGCAGGTACCAACCGCCGCCCTGGTGGCGATCGCTCTGGCCGGTGGCTCGTGGTTCGTCCTCGGCACGATCGGCGGAACGCCCGGGGTCCAGTACTTCGCTCCGATGGTGTTCTCGCTCGCTGCCGGAGCGCTTGTCGCCGCGAGCCGGTCTACGCCGGAGGGCAGTCTCCTGCCGCTGCTCGCCGTGGTCTCGATCACGGTCGTGCTGGGCGTGCTCGAGGCGACCCGCGTCACACCAGGGTTCTCGCAGCTGTTCGGTGACCGGCTCCAGGCGGTCAGCACGGACAACGACTTCCTTCGGGCGAACTCGTCGTACGGGCGCCCGCTCCCCTTTGGGACGGTTTCCGCGATTGCCGCGCTCCTCGCGCTCGGGCTCGCGCGACCGCGTTACGGGTTCGCAGCCATCGGCGTCCTCGGTCTCTTGCTCTCGCTGAGCCGAGGGCCGATCGCTGCCTTCGTCGTCGGCCTCGCGATCGTGCTCCTCCTCCGGGCCCGGGGACGGGGTCGCGAGGGCGGCAAGGTGATCTGGCGGGCTACCGCGCTCGTCGTTGTCTTGGGACTGGCCATCGGCCTGTCGCCTGCAGGAACGGCTCTGAAGGGACGATTCAGCGGCTCGAACACCGAGGACACGCCCAGGGCCGAGGTGCTGCAGGCTGCTCAGCAGCACATCGTCGAGGAACCGCTGAGCCTGCTGATCGGCGGGGGAGCACAGACGACCCAGCGGTTGCTCGCCGAGCGGGGCGGCAACTCCCACCGGACGACAATCCCCGACAACCAGTGGGTCCAACTCGTCCTCGACTGGGGTCTCGTCCCGCTGGCGGCGATCACCGTTCTGCTGGTGCTGGCGTTCCTGCGAGCTGACCCGCGGCAGCGCCTGCTCGTGCTCGGCGCGCTCACGAGTGCGCTGATCATCTTCGGGGTGTTCGATGCGCTCTCGCTGCCCCCGGTGGCCTTCTTCGTCGGGTGGTGTCTCGCCGCAGGAACGATGTCGTACCCGACAGCCGAGCCAGCGGTCGGCCGAGCTCCTCCACCGAGCTCAGCGCGTGTCTGACACGACCGACCTTCGTCGCCGCGCCGCGGCCGGAACGAAATGGGGATTCGTCGGGACGGGCGGGAGCCAGGCCGTGCGGTTCGGCGTCGGGCTCCTGCTCGCGCGCATCTTGGGCCCGGACGCCTTCGGCGTGGTGGCCGCGGCGCTCGTGTTCACGAACTTCATCGCCCTGTTCTTGGACCAGGGACTGAGCGTCACGCTCGTGCGCAGGACGGAGGCGAGCGACGCGTTCGTCGCCACGGTGCGGTGGCTCAACATCGTTTCAACGGTTCTCCTCGCTGCGCTGACGTTCGCCCTAGCTCAGGAGGTCGCTCGGTTCTTCGGGACTCCCGAACTCGCAGAGGTCCTGCGGTGGATGGCGCTGTTCGTGCTCCTTCAGGGGGCCACGATCATCCCGCGAGCGGTCCTGGCGCGTCGGTTGGACTTCAAGTCCGTCGCCAAGGCCGATCTCGTCGGCGCGTCGATCGGAGGGGGCGTGGCCCTGGCGGCGGCCGGAGCAGGCGCGGGATACTGGGCGCTCGTCGTACAGAGCACGGTCTCCGCGGGCGCCACGGCGCTGGTGCTGACGGTCTTCGCGGGGCGCATCCCGTTTCGTCCGCGGTTGCAGCTCCTGCCGGAGATCGCCTCCTTCAGCACGAGACTGCTCGCCGGATCGATCTTCAACTACGCGAGCCGGAACCTGGACAACGCCATCGTCGGACGGTTGTTCGGCCCGCGAGACCTCGCGCTCTACTCGCTGTCCTACCGGACGTTGATGGTGCCGGTGATGGTGCTCGGCCAGGTCGCGAACTCGGTGGCGTTGCCGGTCTACGCGAGGTTGCAGCGGGACCGCACGGCTCTTCGCAGGTATTACCTCCTCGGCAACAGAGTCATCGCCATCACGGCACTTCCAGCGATGACCCTCGTCATCGTCGAAGCGGACCCCCTGGTGCGGGTCGTATTCGGCGAGGCGTGGGTGCCGGCGGTGCTCACGATGCAGATACTCGCGGTCACCGGGATGCGGCAGTCGATCCAGACGACCATCGTCCCGTTGGTCGCAGCACTGGGGGATGCACGCTGGTTGATGCGGTGGAACATCGGGAGCAGCGTCGTGTACGTCGCCTCGTTCTTCGTGGGGGCTTCGTGGGGCATCGAGGGGGTGGCCGCTGCGTATACGGTGGTCGGCTTGTGCATCTCGCCGATCCCGGCGGCCAAGGCAGCGTCAGCGCTTGAGTTCTCGCTCCGCGACTACGCGACGGCGCTCGTCCCCGCGTTCTCGACGAGCCTCGCGATGGCGATGGCCCTCGTCGCGAGCGGCTGGGGCGTGACGCATGTGCTCGGCGGCGGGCCGGTCGTCGAGCTAGGCGTCGGCCTGGTCGTCGGGATCGCGGTGTATCTCGCCTGCCTCCGTTGGGTTTGGAAGGACGCGTCGTCCGAGCTGCTGCGCGCGATGCGCCTCGTCCTCGCCCGTGGCGACTAGCGTCACCCCTCGTTGATCTCAGGGCAGCATCGCGCGGCGGATCCGAGGATCTCGCCAGCGCGGACCGGGCCCGCTGACACGGCGCGTCAGCCAGCTGTCTCTTGCCGATTGGCGAAACCGGTCAGAAACCAGAGCGGACCCGAGCGGCCGGACTGAGCCAACCCGGGTTCTCCGGCGCCTGATCCGCCTGTAGCCGCTGGTCTCGCGCTCCAGCTCCTTGAACCGCTGGCGTCATCGGCCTTCATTTCGCCGGAGTGACGGCGCCGCCTGCGCGGTGTCGTTCTCCGACGCCTCGACGAGCCGTGGCGACGTCGGCGGCGGCTGCGTTGTCGCCGGGCATCTTGTCGGCCTCAGCGGCTTCCTGATGGCCTGCTCGGGGCTCGCTCTCTCGTAGGGGCAGAAGGACTCAACCGCACCCTGGGCCGAACCGCATGGGTGATGCCACGGGATCTCAAACGAGGCGGGCGGCCACCGTCTCGGTGGCGGTGCGGTACAGCTCAGTGAGCGTGCGGGCGATGCGTCGAGCATCGTGACGCTGCTCGACGTGTTCGCGGGCTGCGACGAGCCTTCGCAACCGTGCGTCTGGAGCCTCGGCGAGGCGCTCCCGCATCCGAGCCGCCAATGCGTCGACCGCCCCTTCGGAGACGAGCTGGTCTGGATCGGGGACGATCGACGGAATGTCTGCGTGGTCGCTCGCGATCAGGTCGAGCCCCGCTGCTTGGAACTCGATGATGACGGTGGGTGTTCCTTCGCGGTCACCATTCTCCGCGCACCGGCTCGGTTGCAAGCCGATGTGCGCCTGGCGGATGAGTCGACGTACCTCGTCGTGCGGCCGCGCGCCGAGGAACCGAACTTGAGACTGGACGCCAGCCTCGGCGGCGAGTCGCTCCAGCGCCGGGCGTTCGGGACCGTCGCCGACGATGACCAGTCGAGCGTCCGGCCATTCGTCCCGGAGCCGGCCGAGAGCCCGAATGCTGAGGTCGACGCCCTTCTTCGTCACCAGGCGCCCGACCTGGAGGAAGACGGGGGCAGAGCCCGGGGCATCGGTGGGAGCGAAATCGAAGTCCTCTAGGGCGACCCCGACCGGAACGACGTGCAATCGCTCAGGTGGACAGCCGCGCCGCATGAGTTCTTCGCCGGCGGCCGGGCCGACGCAGGTGAAGAGGGTCCCCTCGCGGAAGAGCCTCAGGAATGCTGTCGGCCTCGCTCCGTACACGTCGTTGCCGTGGAACGCGGTGACGAGCGGCAGCCTCAGGCGCCGCGCGGCGACGAGCGCTGCGTGGCCACCAGAGCCGAAGTGCCCGTGCAGCACGTTGACCCCACTGGACCGAGCTGCGTGAGCCACGGCGGCCTCGAAGCGGGTGGGGCCAGGGAGGCAGAACCGCTCGCCGCGATGCAGCCACCGGTCGATGCTTCCCGGTCGAACCTGCCAATCGAGCGGTCGAACGTCTTCACCGATCGAAGGCAGGCTCGGGGCTCCCTCAAGCTTCCGTGGGAAGACGCGCTGATCATCAAGCAACGGGGCCAGAGAGGCGATCTGCGTGCGGACGAACGTTTGCGAGATCGGTAGCCAGGACGTCATCACATGGCCGACGCGGAACGGAGCAGTTGACGCTCCGGAGGTCACCGCAGCACCTCGGACAGAAGATCGACGGCCCGGTGCGCGGCCCGGACTTCGGTGCGGACCCCGTCGGTCAATCGGCGCGCAAACGTCTCCCGCGTTCCCGGAGTCGTGATCGAGCAAGCCTGCTCGGCCAGATCGGACGCGGTGAACGTCTGGATGTCCAGCACCTGATCGCCGAGGCCGAACCGCTGAAACAGCTCGGTCGTCTTGAACTCGTAGGCGATGGGAAGTACCGGTGAGCCGACGCACAACGCCTGAATCGCGGCGTGCATCCGCGTCGCGATCACGAGATCTGCGCCCCGAGCGTGCTCTCGGAACTCTGCGGGCGTGTGGAAGCTGCGGTCGACCGAGACCTTCGCACGGGTATCCGCGTTGACGGAAGCCTCGACGGCGGCAGCGACGTCGGAATCGTCGAACGCGTACTCAGGGATGCCTTGGCACGTCGACCGGAAGGTGACCGTCCATCCGTGGTCCTTGACCATGCGGTCGACGAAGCGAGCCATCTCCCGGACGAATCCCCTGACCTCGGGTGAGCCGATGGGCGCTCTCGAGGGCCAGCGACGGACGGAGATCATCACGTCGAGCTCGTCGAGCCGAGCCAGCTCGTCGAAGCTCACCTCGTCGTCGGCGGTCCCGAAGACCGCGTCGCCGACGACATGCACGTGTTCGAGGTCGACTCCAATGCGCTCCACGTTGTCGCGCGACCGGGCATCCCGGAGGAGCACGAGACGAGCGTCGTTGAGGGCCGACCTGATGCGTGCCTGCTCGGGTCGGCCAGCGAAGTCTCCGATCGACTGCGTGTAGAACACGTTCGGCACTCCGAGCTCGCCGAGCAACTCGTACTCGAACAGCCGGGCCGTGTGGAAATACTCGGGCGTCAGGTACGTGCCGCCCGTCTGGACCGCTGCGTCGAGACCGCGAAGGTTCTGCACGAGCTCGTGCGATCCGCTGCGAGCGCGGCGAAACGCGCGGTCTGCCCGGCGGGACCAGATGCGACGGCTGAGCCTCGGCAGCTTCGGAATGCGAGGCGGGCGCCCGATGAGGGAGGCCGGCGGCGACACCCACTCGTACTGGGGGTAGTACCGGGGGGTGACGTCCGGGTGCGCGTCGGTGACCGTGATCCGCGCTCCCGGTGCGGCGGTCGCAACTGCGTCGTGGACGCCTTCCAGGATCGCGGCATCCCCGCCGTTCAAGGCCACGCACGAACCGATTTGGACTCGCCGTTCCATCGTCATATTGTCATGCGTCCATCCGACGGGAAACTAGGAGTGAAGAGTGCGAGTCCACTGGAATGGGAGGCCCGTGAGCGCGAGTCGAATCCAGGCACGTCTGTTGCACATCACGTACGAGGTCCTGCTGCGGCCGCTCCCCTTGGGGATCGGGAAGCGCGTTCGAGCGGCATGGCTGCGACAAACCGCCGCAAGATTCGGTAGCGGTGCTTGGGTTGGGCAGAACGTGTTCATCATGGGGGTGGACCGTCTCGAGCTAGCCGATCGGGCTAGCGTGTCTCGCGGGTGCACGCTCGATGCCCGCGGAGGACTCTCCATCGGTACGACGTCCATGATCGGATTCGAGACGGTCATCGTGACCCACACTCACAAGAGCGACCGCTTGGACGTGCCTGTGAGAGAGCAGGGGATGTACAGCGACCCGGTTCGTATTGGAGCGAATGTCTGGATCGGTGCTCGTAGCACGGTCCTGCCGGGGGTGGAGATCGGAGACAACTGCATCGTGGGCGCTGGATCGGTCGTTACGCGGTCCGTTCCTGCGAACACCGTTGTCGCAGGTGTACCTGCGCGTCCGATCCGGGAGCGGTGAGGCACCTCAGCGGGCTGCTGCATCGCGAATGACATCGGCGAGTTCGGCGGCGGCCGCGTCGACGGAGAAGCGGGACGCGATCACCTGAGCGAGCCGCTGCCCTGCCCAGATCCGGTGTTCACGGGAATCCAGGAGG
Source organism: Patulibacter sp. (assembly GCA_023268575.1). Taxonomy (GTDB): domain Bacteria; phylum Actinomycetota; class Thermoleophilia; order Solirubrobacterales; family Solirubrobacteraceae; genus Patulibacter. Next base: position 17,371 of record JALRCL010000227.1, on the reverse strand, counting down.
GGACGGATCGCCTGAGCGAAGTCAGCGGGCTCCGCCGAGGCAGGCACCAGACACGCCTGGGAGAGTGCTTGGTCGTGCGCAAAGATCTCGGGGATCCCCCCTGCGGCGCGCGCGACCACCGGGATGCCTGCGGCCCCCGCCTCGAGGATCACGTTCCCGAGACCCTCCCGGAAGGAGGGCACGACCAAGATGTCGATCCCTGCGAACGCTTGCTGTGGCGTCGTCCATCCGCGGAATCGAACGGCAGGGTCGCGAGTTTCGCCTTGGAGCCTCGCAAGCAGAGGGCCGTCGCCGAACACGTCGATTCTGGCGTCGGCCAGCCTTGCGGCCGCTATCGCAACCTCCGGTGCCTTCTCGGCCGTCAGCCGACCGACGTAGCCGAGCGTCGGCTCGGGGCGCGTGTCTCGCCGCAGCGCTCGGAAGGAGGCGAGATCGACCCCGTTGTGGACGACGCGGTCGATTGGGCGTCCCGTCAGCCCTTCCGTGACGTGTCCGAGGTCTGCTGATACTGCGATGACCGTTGTCGCGTCCCGGTAGGCGCGCCGGACGGCGGTTCTCCAGAGAATCCGCTTCGCCCAGTGGGCATCGTGCGCTAGAGGTACGGGTCGGCCCCTGACCATGGCGATCCACGGGACCCGCTGACGTCGCGCCACGCCGGCACAGGCGACATCTGCCTGCGGCAGGACCGAGAGCAGTGCGTCCGGTCCCCACTCATCGACCGCAGATTGGACCGCCGTTCGGAGTGCGCGTGGCCGGGCGATGGCCGCTGAGGGTTCATCGATTCGCCGAACCCAGGCTCCGGGGAGCGCGCCCCCAGGGACGCGGGAACCCCAGAGCACCCCTACATCGATCCCGTTGGACGAGAGGACGGGGAGCGTTCGTTGCAGCGAGGTGAACACTCCCCCTTGGGAGATGAACGGCGCTGCGACGACGAGAACCCTCGTGCGCGGGGCACGGTCCAGTGGCTGCGCGGTCACGCCGGGTGCCGTGGTCCGCCGGAGCTCGTGGCCGGCGGCGCACCGAGGCGCGGGCCAGCGAGCTCGGTGATGAGCCGTTGAGTACGAGTCGCCGAGCGCTCGATGGAGAACGCTCTAGCCCGATCGAGCGCCGCGTCGGACATGCGCGAGTACCTGACCGTGTCGCCGGCGATGTCCATCACGTGTTCGGCGAGTGCGATCGGATCACCCGGGGGCGAGAGCACGCCTGCCCCACCGCCGGACAGAATCTCGATCGGCCCGCCGCCATGAGACGCGATCACGGGCCGGCCCGTGGCGAGCGCTTCAACGATCACTTGCCCGAAAGGTTCGGGAAGCACCGACGTATGGAGAGCGACGTGCACCGACTCGAAGAACGCGTACGGGTCATCGACGAACCCGACGAATTCGACAGCGTCGGTGATCGCGTTCCGCCGCGCCGTCTCCCGGAGCTCGCGCTCGTACTCCGGGCTGCCGTGAGCAGCGTCTCCACCCACGACGAGCTGGACGTCGAGACCCCGGCGCCGCAACTCGGCGACGGCCGCGAGTGCCACGTGCTGTCCCTTCCAGGGCTCGAGCCGGCCGAGCACGCCAAGGCGCAAGGGCCCGCGGTGCGCGGAGTCCAAGCGGGCACCGCTCGCGGCGACGCGGTTCGGGTCGATACCGCTCGGAATCACCTCGACCGAGCCACGGATCCGGAGCGCGTCGCCAGTGGCGCGAGAGTTGACCACCACGGCATCTGGCCGACCGGCGAGAAAGAACGCACGCAACGCGATCTGGAGACCGCGTGGGACATATGGCGGTGCCAGCACGTCTCGGACGTGTGCGATCCACGGGCGCCCGATGAGACGAGCCGCAAGCCCACCGTAGATGTGGGCCTTCAGGGAGTTCGTGTAGACGACATCGACCCCGGCGCGGTGAAGAGCCCGAGCGGTGGCGGCCACGGATCTGCTCAGCCCCGCCGAGTTCAGCACAGCGTCGCGGAGCGGCGAGATCTCGGCGATCTTGCGACCACCGAGGGCGCCGAGCGGAACGACGGTCGCGCCATGTCCGTTCCTTCGAGCCGCTTCGACCATCGGGCCGTCGCCCCCGAACACGAAGTACAGGTCGGTCCCGTCGAGGGAGGCAGCGAGCCGGGAGATGGCGAGCTGCGCGCCGCTCGGCTGGGCGAGGTGATCGACGACCCCCACACGGGGACGCCTGGTCACGGTCACGAAAGGCCCTGCGATACGAGCACGTCACGAAGGGAGTGGAGGAACCGCTCTCGGCTGAAGGCGCGGGCACGGTCCCGCAAGAGATCGGGGTCCCATTCACGGTTCACCATGGAGCGGGCCGCGCTTGCGATCTCGTGCGGCCGGGCGGAACCGATCAGCAGTCCGTCGACGCCGTCGCGGACGATGTCGAGCGCGCCACCCTGGTTCAGGGCGAGCACGGGCGTCCCACTCGCCAGCGCCTCCACCATGCTGATCCCGAAATCCTCGAGACCGACGTGGATGAAGCCCGCTGCCGACATCAAGAGACGCTCCAGCTCATCGCGTTCGAGCCAACCGTGAACGGTGACGTTCGGCGGCGCTTCTCGCTTCACGCGGTCCGAGAGCGGGCCCACGCCGACCATCACGAGATTGAGGTCGGGAAGAAGCTCGAAGGCTTGCGCGACCTCAAGCGGACGCTTGTAGTCAACGAACCGATGGACCCACAACAGCGTGTCGGGGGATCGGGTCGCTTGCCGAGTTCTGGCGGACTCGAGCGACGTAGGCGGGTGGACGACGGCCGCGTCGCGGTTCCAAACGCTGCGAATACGCTCGCGTACGGCGCTCGAGTTCGCGATCAGGACGTCTGGTGACGTCGACGCACGCCGGTCCACGATCCGCAGGCAAGTGAACAACGCACGGGCCAACGAGCGGGCTCCACGCGGGACGCGTTGATCGAGGTCCGCGTTCCACACGTACCGGATCGGCGTGTGAATGTAGGCGACATGGGGGACCCCCCTCGGCGCGCGAACCCCCAGGGCGCAAGCGTGAGAGCTGCTGAGTACCACGTCGTAGCCGTCGGTCGGGAGCCGGCGGAACCACCAAGGCATGAACGGGAGCAGGTAACGCCACCTGCCCGGGGAGCTGGCCGAGGGGCGGAGGCCCGGAAGGCGGCCCAGCTTCGAGGTCCGAACGACGCGCGAAGAGAGCTCCTCCGGGAGCTTGCGTGGGTCGGCCACGAACGTTGCGACGTCCGCACCGCCGGCGAACAGCTCCTGCATGGCGTGGACGACCCGTTCGGAACCGTGCATGCCCTGAAGCCAGTCATGGACGATCAGGGCTCGGCAGTTGAGAGGCTTGAACGGCGCGACCGCTTCGGTGGCGCTATTCGCTGGTTTGGACAAGGGTCTTGAGCGTCCGGACGATGATGGCCAGGTCGAGCGCGAACGACCAGTTTTCGATGTAGTAGTTGTCCCACTCGGCGCGTTCGGCGATCGACGTCTGACCGCGGAGACCGTGTACCTGGGCCCAGCCGGTAAGGCCCGCCTTCACGCGGTGACGAGCGTCGTAGTGAGCAAGTTCTCGTCGGAACCGCTGGACGAACTCGGGGCGCTCCGGGCGGGGGCCGACGAGGCACATCTCGCCGCGCGCGATGTTGATGAGCTGCGGCAGCTCGTCGAGGTTCGAGCGGCGCAGGAAGCGCCCCAAGGCGGTGCGCCGGTCCTCGCCCTCGACGCCGCCGGGGGCGAGCCCGTCGGCCGGGGACCACGCCGCGGCCTGCTCGGGTGCCACGCGCATCGAGCGGAACTTCAGGATGTCGAACTCCTGGCCGTCGAGGCCGACCCGGCGCTGGCGGTAGAGGATCGGTCCGCGAGACGAGAGGCCTACGAGCAGCGCCAGGGTCAGGAGCAGTGGGCTGAGCACGACGAGCGAGACGGTGCCGATCACGCGATCGAGGGCGTACTTGGCGCGGAACGCCCGCGACCGTGGATCGACCGGGCGGAGCTCGTCGATCGTCAGGGTTCCCAGGCGGTGGCGCCGTGTCCGCGAGTTCACGCTGGCGTGGACCCGTGGCACGACGAAGACCGTCAGGTGCATCTCGTGCGCGGTGGCGATCAGGCGGCCCAGGCGCTCCTCGTTGTGGGGCGCTTCGTCGCCGGCGACGACGAGCGCGTCCACGCGGTGCTGCTGCGCGATGCGCCGCAGGTCGCTCGTCCGCCCGAGCACCGGCAGCCCCATCCGTCCGTCGCTGGCGACGGCGATCTCCTCCGGGTGGACGTCGTCGAGGTAGCCGACGGCGGTGAGGCCGACCTGCGACCGCTGGCGCAGCCGCAGCGCGAGGCGGGCCGTCAGGTCCCGCGGCCCGACGAGCAGCGCGCGCGAGCTCGCGGCGTCGCGCGCGTAGCGCCGCTTGTCGTGCGCGTTGCCGATCACCCGCACGGCGGCGAGCAGCACGGTCGAGACGAAGCACAGGACGACGAAGTCGTCGGCGGAGGTCGCGCGCCCTTCGATCACGGCGCGACCGGTGACGGTGATCATCGTCGCGATGACGGCGCTCGCGAGCACGTGCCGGGCGACGAGCACCGTGACGGAGTCCTCGAGCCGGCGGTCGTACGCGCCGCGGGCCGCCATGACGCCAACCGCCGAGACGGCGAAGACGGCGTGCCAGACCGACGGGCCGGTCCCGGCGGCCAGCCCGCTGATGAGCATCGCCGCCGCGATCGCCAGGGCATCCACGATCGGTCGCGAGACCGGGAGACGCCAGGGCGTGACGGCGCGGCGCGCTAGGTGCTCGCCGCTGACGGGCGCGGGCGCCGCGTCGAGCGTGGAGGGCGCTGGTCGGTGGGCGGGTGGCTGCGACATGGTGGTCCTGGGGCGCGAGCGTCAGACCGGGGGGGCCGCCGACGGTCGCCCATGGTGACAGATCGGGAGCGGTCTGCCTATGCGCTGTACGCGGTTTTCTCGAGCGGGTGAGCCTGGCCTTCCGAGTGCGGCAGACTCTCGCTCTTGGTGCCTCCGAACGGTACGCCTCGCCGCCGGCCTCCGATCCTGGATCTGGCCAAGTTGTACGAAGTACACATGTCCCGCGTGTACGGGTTCTTCGCGTTCCGGCTGCGCCCGGGGCCTGACGCGGAGGACCTCACCGCGGTGACCTTCGAGCGGGCGATGCGCCATGCCGAGCGCTACGACCCGCAGCGCGCCAGCGTCCAGACCTGGTTGCTCTCGATCGCGCAGAACGCGTTGATCGATCACTACCGCCACCGAGGGCGGCGCCCCGAGACCCTGGTCGGGCACGAGGAGCTGGCCGAGCTTCCGGTGCACGACGACCACGTCCTCGGTCTCGACCCCGCGCTCGAGGCGGCGCTGGGCGAGCTGCGCGAGCGGGACCGTCAGATCGTCGCGCTGCGCTACGGCGCCGACCTCAGCGGCCAGGAGATCGCCGCACTCACCGGGCTGAGCGAGGCGAACGTCCATCAGGTCCTCTCGCGCAGCCTCCGGCGACTTCGTGCCGCGATGCCGCCGCGCTGAGGGCGCGTACGGGGGCTCCCGCCGGTCAGCGCGTCAGCACGATGACCGCGGCCGCCGCGAGCGCGAGCCACCCGCTGACCAGCAGGGCCGCGGCGCTGCGCCGGAGCACCCGCTCCCGCACCGCGCGCCGAACGAGCAGCGTGCCGAGCCGGCGCAGCGCCGGCGGCGGCTCGGGCCGCTGCGCGGCCAGCCACGCGCCGACCTCGCGTTCGGCCGCGGCGTCGTCGTGGGGGTCGAGGTCGGTCATCCCTGGGGGTTGAGCAGTCGCGAGCGGGGGTTCAGCGCCCTGGCCCGACGATACGCCGCCACGGCAGATCGCGGGCGGTCGCGGGCGGCCTCGATCCGGGCGAGCACGATCCAGGGGCGCCAGTTGCGCGGCTCGATCCGCGTCGCCTCGGCCGCGGCAGCCGCCGCCGCGTCGAGGTCGCCCGCGCGCTCGGCCACCAGCGCGGCCTGCAGCACCGCCGACATCGCGAAGGGGGCCGCGGCGTGCGCGTCGCGCGCCTCGCGCCCGGCTCGGTCGAACGCCCCCTGCGCGGCCGCCGCCTGGCTGCGCGACACCCCGTCCGGGGCGATCATCGCGACGCTCAGCACGGCGACCGACGCGACGGCGGCGGCTCCGGTCGCGGCGAGCCCGGCCAGGCGCTTCCGGGAGCTCGCGCGCTGCTCGGGTTCGTCGCTCGAGCGGCTCGGCCGACCCACGAGCGTCGCCGTGAGCAGGGCCACCGCGACCGGAACGACGCTCAGCTGCCACGACCAGTCGACGCTGATCGACACGAGGAACGCGATCGTCACGGGTAGGGCGACCGCGACACCGGCCGCATCGCCCCGGCGGGCCCCCCGGGACCGCAGGCGTCGTAGGCCCCCGACGATCGGGGCCAGCAGCGCCACGAGCAGCGCGAGCGCCCCGGGGGCGCCGAGCTCGGCGGCGACCTCCAGCGGCTGCGAGTGGGCGTTGCGCACGGCGGGGGAGGTGTCGCGTCGCGGGCTCCACCAGTCCTGCCACGAGCCCAGCCCGATGCCGCCGAGCGGATTCTCGCGCAGTGCCCGGATCGCCCCGGACCACTCCTCGTAGCGGCCCGCCCCGTTGGCGACGGTGAGCCGGTCGACCGATCCGCCCTTCGCCTGCAGGCTCGAGACGTCGGGGTTGCGGAAGTCGTCCCAGGCCGTGCTCGCGCGGTCCGAGCTGAGCGCCACGCCGGCGGCGACCAGGGTGAGCAGCACGGCGCCGGCGACGAGCGCTCGGCCGACCGGCGGACTCGGACGCGGCACGCGGGGCGTCCAGTGCGCGCGGTCCGCCGCGTTCCACCCGGCCTGCGCGAGCGCGGTCCCGAGCGTGACGAGCGCTACGAGGGGGAGGAGGCGCCGGCCGGCGTCCTCCTGTGCCGTGCCGCCCACGACGTCGGTCAACGCGGAGTCTCCGAGGTACGCCGCCACGAGGATCGCGGCGCCCACCGCCGGCGCGACCAGCGTCCGCAGGGCGACGAGCCGGGGCGCCACGAGCAGCGGCACGAGCAGCACCCCCACCGCGGCGGCAGCGATCCCGCCCCGGGAGACGGTCATGACGAGGCACAGCGCGACGACGGGCAGGCCGGCCACGGCGAGTCCCGCGGTCCAGCGCGACCGGGCGCCGACGGCGAGAGCGACGCCGAGCGTCAGCGTCAGCGCCGACAGCGCTCCCATGCCGTTCCAGTAGTTCAGCGGCCACGAGAGGCGGTCGACGCCGAGCCCGTCGTGGACGGCGTTCGCCGCCGTGAACAGGTCCGGCTGCAGCCGGGACAGCACCCCGGCCGCGCAGAGCGCGACGAGTCCCGCGAGGACCCCGCCCGCCAGCGCACGCGCCTGGCGGCCCGCGACGGCCGAGAGGCCCAGCACCAGGGAGCCGGCCACGACGAGCAGGCGGCAGACCTCGGTCAGGCCGCGCTCCTCGCTGGCGCTCCAGTCCAGCGAGACGAGCCCCCACGCCGCGAGCAGGCCCAGCGCGACGAGCGTCACGACGCCGGCCCGCGTGGGGCGCGGCCGGGGAAGCGCGCCGGTGAGGATCCCGACGAGGAGGAGCCACCAGAGGACGATGCCGTACCCGGCGACGGTCTCCACGTCGTAGCCGCCGTTGTCGAACCCGAGCAGCACGACCGGCCCGCACCCGGCGAGGAACGCCCCGATCGGCGCGACGATCCGCGGGAACGTGGTGCGCGCGCCCTCCGGCGTCCGCGTGACGGTGCTCGTCGCCATCTGCCGAGGGTTATACGGCGTGGCGTCGCGGGACCTGACCGACGACCGGTCTGCGGCTGCGAGCCGCGCGTCGCGGACGGTTCTGCGCGGGGCCCGAGCACGCGGCGAGCGCCTCGCGGTCTCCCCGGCCGAGTCCGCGGGGCGATGTCAGGTTCGAGGCAGCAGGGACGTACTCCCCGGTGTGCTGGTCCGCCTGTCTCGTTCCCTCCTCCTCGTTGCGGCCGTCGCGCTGTGGGCGCCCGCCGGTGCCTCGGCACAGGGCGTGGGGTCGGCGGTCGACCAGTACCGCGAGAACGTTCCGTCGGCGGGGTCCTCGTCGCGCGGCGAGCGCCCGTCCCGCGCGCAGAGCGACGCGCTCCGCCGCGAGGGCCGCGACGGCGAGCAGCTCGCACGGGTGCTCGGCAGCGCCGATTCCGGGACGAACGCGCCGGCCGGGACCTCGACCTCCCGATCGGACGCGCGTGACCGCGACGACCAGCCGTCCGGCCGAGGCACCGCGCGTGGCGGCGAGGATGGGACGGCCGACCGTGCGGCGTCGCCCGGAGATCGCTCGGCGGTCGAGGCCGCGGCCACCGCGAGCCTCGGCTCCGACGCCGGGCCGACGAAGCTCTGGATCCTGCTCGTGCTGGTGCTCGTCGTGAGCGCCGGCATCGGCGCCCTGCGACGGCGCCGCGCATGATGCGCCGCTGCTGCACGGCGGCCCTCGCCGCAGCCGCCCTGGCCGTCGGGGCGCCCGCCGCGAGTGGCGCCCCCGCCACGCTGCAGACCGGCGTCACCGGCGGATCCGCCTTTGCCGACGGTGGGCTCTGGGCGACCAGGACGGCGCGCCTGGGGGCGAGCCGCGTGCGTCTCTCGTTCGGCTGGTCGGCGGTCAACCCGACGGCTCCGCCCTCCGGGGAGGCCGGGCACGCCGGCTGGTCCGGGTATCGATTCGACCGGGTCGATGCCCAGGTCCGGAACGCGACGGCCGCCGGGCTGACCGTGATGCTCATGTTCAACGGGACACCCGCCTGGGCCAGCGCACCGGGGCGGACGGGGTCGTACGCGGCGTCCGCCTGGAAGCCGGATCCCGTCGCCTTCGGCACCTTCATGCGCGCGGTCGCCGAGCGGTACTCCGGGACGTTCCCGGATCCGGCGAGCCCCGGAGCGACGCTCCCCCGGGTCCAGCAGTTCCAGCTCTGGAACGAGCCGAACCTCGCGATCTACCTCGCGCCGCAGCGCGAGAACGGACAGGCCTTCGCCGCAGTCCGGTTCCGGGAGCTCGTGAACGCCGGCTACGCGGGGATCAAGAGCGTCCAGCCGGACGCGACGGTCGTCGCGGCGGGGCTCGCGCCCTACGGCGATCCGGGCAAGAATCCGCGACGCACCCGGCCTGTCGTCTTCCTGCGCGACTGGCTGTGCCTCGACGCCGACCTCCGGCGCGCGTGCGACGCCGCCACCGCCGTCGACGTCGTCGCGATGCACCCCTACACGCGCAACCCTCCCGGGCAGGCGGCCTACGACGCCGACGACATCGCGCTCGCCGACATGGGCAAGGTCAACCGGCTGGTCGACGCGGCCACCCGGGTCGGCACGCTGCGGCCGGGCCGGCCCGCCGTCTGGATCACGGAGATCGGCTACGAGACCGTGCCGCAGGATCCGCAGAAGGTCGGCGTGCCGGTCGCCACCCGCGCGCGCTACATCAGCGAGTCGCTGTGGCGCGCCTGGCGCGCCGGGGTGCGCGTCGTCGACTGGTACGCGCTCCGCGACGATCCGCCGAGGGACGGCGCGCTCACCTACCAGTCGGGGCTCTACACCGCCGCCGGACAGGCGAAGGGCGACGTCCGCGCGTTCCGCTTCCCGCTGCTGGTCACCTCCGCCTCTCGCACGAAGCTGCGTGTCTGGTTCCGCACCCCGGCGTCCGGCACCGTCGCGATCCAGACGCACCGCGGTGGCGGCTGGCGCACCGTCGTGCGCAAGCGGCGCCTCGTCCGCGACCAGGTGGTGCGGGTGCTCGTCCCGCGGACGGCGCTGACGACCGGCGTCCGTGGGCGCGTCGGTCGCACGACCTCCTACGCGTGGAAGATCCCGAAGCTCGCACGCTGAGCAGCAGGTGGGCACCGCAGCTGGCGGCGCGCCCGTCCCCGGTTCGAGGCCCGCTCGCTGGTCGTCCTGCGTACGCCGTTCGCGACCCGTGTCAGGAACCGCACGGTCCGGGCGTAGATCAAGGTGGGTCCACGCCCTTCCCCTTCCCGTTCAGCAGGAGACCTTCGTGAAGAAAACCATCGCCGTGCCGGCCTCCGTGGCCGCCATCGCCCTCGGCGCCGGTGGCGCGGCCGCCGTCACCAACGCGCAATCGCCGTACGACCCGTACGCCCCCGGAACGACCACCACCACGACGCCGGGCACGACGACCACGACGCCGGGGACGACGACCACGACGCCGGGCACGACGACCACGACGACGACGCCCCCGCCCGCGGTCCTGGCGGCGCGGAGCACGAACTCGATCCTCAGCGAGGTGACGAAGAAGCTCAAGAAGATCTCGAACCTCGCGTCGCGCGTCTCGCGCACGTTCAAGGTCTCCAGCGCGCCCCCCGGCAAGTACACCATCACCCTGAAGCGCGGCTCGCGGACCCTCATGAAGGGCACGAAGACCGTGACCGGCACCGCGCCGAAGACGCTGAAGATCACGACGCGGTCGACCGCGGCCTCCCGCAAGTACCTGCGCGCGATCAAGCGCCGGGGCACCAAGAAGGTGCGCGTCACGCAGACCACGAGCTTCAAGGCTCCCGGCGCGAAGACGACCAGCGCCAGCCGGTCCTTCACCGCGACGCTCTAGGGGGGGGGCTGCTCGGCATGGCGGGGCGCGCGGATGCGCACGCTGACACCTCGCCTCGCGCCATCCGGATCCTCGGTCGGACCACCGGTCCGGCTCTCGGATCCGGCCGGCGCGAGGCTCGGTCGGCGACCGCCCCGCAGCACCCCCTGATGCCGAAGCAGCTCCTCGCTGAGCGTCCCGCGGGCCATCCCCGCGCACGCCGCCCCGACGCCCCGGCCGCCGCCGGGGCGTCGTCGTTCGGGCCTCGGACCGGGCGCGCCGCGTGCGCCCCTCGCCTCCGCCGTCACGGGGCAGCGGCGTCGACGTCGGCCCGAGGGGACGGACGACCGATCGCCGGAAGGGAGAATGTGGACGGGCGTCCAGATCGTTGGCCCGGCGCGTCCGATGTACGAAGATGCGGGCCATGACGACCCCCGTGCCTGACGCCGACCTCGGCGCTCCCGGCCTGCCGAAGCACGTCGCCAAGCCCTGGGGCGAGGAGATCTGGTTCGCGCACACGGACCGCTACGCCGGCAAGATCATCAAGGTCAACGCCACGCACCGGCTCTCGCTCCAGTTCCACCACGAGAAGGACGAGACGTCGTACCTGCTCTCGGGGCGGATGAAGCTCTGGCAGGGACCGGACGTCGACTCGCTGACGGAGACGGTGATCGAGGCGGGCGCGACCTGGCGCAACCCCCCAGGGCAGGTCCACACGGTCGAGGCGCTCGAGGACTCGGCGTTCTTCGAGGTCTCCACGCCGGAGCTCGACGACGTCGTCCGGCTGCAGGACCAGTACGGCCGCGAGGGCACCTCCGCCCCGTGACGCCGCCGGTCTTCTGACGACCGGGACTCGACCCGAGGTCGAGGTTCCCGCGGTTATGCGCGGCGCCGGCGGAAGAGCCCGCGCCGTGGTGGAGGCGGCAGGCTGACCACCGGACGCTCCGGGAGCTCGTCCCCGGACACGAGCGCACGCGGGACGTCGGCGGTCAGCCAGGGGGCGAGCTCGCCGAACCCGGCCTCCGCGAGCGGTCCCGCGAGCCCGGGCGGGCGCCGATCCGCGTCGTGGGCGTCGGAGGCGACGACGTGCACCAGGCCCTGCTCGACGTACCGGCGGGCCGCGGCCTGCACGGTCCGCCCGAACGCTCCGACGAGCGCGCCGGCCGTGACCTGGGCGGTGCACCCGGCCCCGACCAGGCGCTCGAGGAGGTCGCGGTCGGCGAGGAACGAGGCGCACCGCTCCGGATGCGCCAGCAGCACGCGGACGCCCCGGCTCTGCACGATGCCCACGAGCCCGTCGGTGCCCGGGGCGTCGAGGGCGATCGGCGCCTCGAGCAGGAGCCACGGGCCCCCGCCGAGCGTCAGGGCGCGCAGCTCCTCGGGCGGCAGCTCGATCGCGCGGGTCAGCGCGACCTCGGCCCCGGGCAGCACCGTCAACGGGATGCCCTCGGCCCGCAGCGCTCGCTGGAGCTCGGCGGTGCGCTGGGCGATCTGCTCGGCGGTGTTCGAATGGTCCCAGCTGACGTGCGGGGTGGCCACGACGGTCTCCACGCCGGCCGCCACGTGCCGGCGTGCCATCTCGAGGCTGCCCGCGAGCTCCTCCGGCCCGTCGTCGATGCCCGGGAGGATGTGGCAGTGCAGGTCGATCACGGCTGCGACGCTCGCTCCGCCCCGGCGAGGCCGAGGCGTCGCGCCGCCTCGCGGACGACCCCGTGGTCGTTCTCGTAGGTGAGGAGCGCGATCGCCTCCTCCGGCGCGAGCCAGCGGAGCTCGTCGACCTCGTCGTTGGCGGCGAAGGCGCCGCTCGTGACGGTCATCAGCCAGTAGCGGACCACCTTCGGGCGGCCCTTGTGGTCGGCGTAGCGCACCGGCGGCAGCTCCTCGCCGAGGTCGACGCGGAAGCCGGTCTCCTCCTCGATCTCGCGGATCGCGGCGCGCTCGAACGTCTCGCCCGGATCGAGCTTGCCCTTCGGCAGCGACCAGTCCTCGCGGTAGGGCCGGTGGACGACCGCGATCCGGCCGTCCACGACGATCACGCCACCGGCCGCCTGCACCTCCTTCGGGAACACCACGCGCCCTAGCGGCCCGAGCCGGCCACGTCGCCGGCGGCGGCGTCCTGATCGAGATCCGCCCCGCGGTCGTGGTCCCGGAGGGCGCGGCGCTGCGCCTCCCGCAGTTCGAAGAGGTCGGTCGCGAACGACCCGACCTCGCGCGCGACGTCCCGCACGGCCCCCGTGACGATCGTGGCGATCCGGCCGACGTGGGACGCGCCCGACTCGACCGCCTCCTGGACGAGGTCCTTGCGGGTCTCCAACGGGCTCGGCATGGTCGGGAGGGTAGTCGTCGTCGCCCGGTTCCTCGACCCCGGCAGGCGAGGCCTCGGACCGGGGGAGGTCGGAAGCTCAGCGGGCGCCGCGAGCGGCGATGACCGCCGGCAGCGTCTGCAGCAGGAGCTTGATGTCGCCCCAGAGCGACCAGTTGCTCACGTAGAGGTGGTCGAGCTTCACCATCTCCTCGAACGGCACGGTCTTGCGGCCCAGCACCTGCCAGAGACCGGTCAGCCCGGGCGTGAGGCCGAGGCGCCCCCGCTCCCAGCCCCGGACGCGCGCGTCGTCGCGCACCGAGAGCGGCCGGGGGCCGACGAGGCTCATGTCGCCCACGAGGACGTTCCAGAGCTGCGGCAGCTCGTCGAGGCTCGACTTGCGGATGAAGCGGCCCACGCGGGTCACGCGTGGGTCGTCCTCGATCTGCAGCCAGTTCGGGTCGTGACTGCGTGCCATGAGCTGCTCGGTGAGCTCGTCGGCGTCGCGGACCATCGAGCGGAACTTCACGAGGGTGAAGGAGCGTCCGGCGCGGCCGACCCGCTCCTGGCGGAACAGGGCACCGCCGGGGGAGTCGAGCCGCACGGCGATCGCGACGGCGAGCATCAGCGGCGAGAGCACGACGAGCCCGAGGCCGGCGCCGGCGACGTCCATCGCGCGCTTCATGAGCTGCGCGGTCCCCGAGAGCGCGGGGGGCTGGAGCGACACGACCGTCGCCCCGTCGACCTGGTCGATCGTCGCGCCGACGCCGACGACGTCGAAGTGCTCGGGCAGCACCGTGAGGCTCACGTGCCAGACGCGCGACCACGCGAGGAACTCGGCGACCGTCGTCGCGCGCAGGTCGCGCGTGGAGAGCAGGATCCGGTCGACCCGCTCGTCGCTCACCGTGCGGGCGAGCGCGCCGTCGGGGTCCAGCTGCCAGGCGTCGCCCTCGCCCTGCCAGGTCGCCGGGACGGGCAGGTGGTCGACGACCTCGATGTCGCGACGGAGGAGCAGGGAGCGCAGCGCGGCCGGCGTCACCGAGCCGGTGCCGATGAACAGCACGCGCTCGGCCCCGAGCGCGCCCGTGAGGGCGTGGCGGGTGGCGATGCGGACGGTCGGCAGTACGACGATCCCGGACGCCATCATCAGCCCGAGCAGGGAGCCGAGGTGCGGCGCGCCGAGGCCCCGGAGCACGAGGCCGGAGAGGATCGCCGCCAGCAGCGTCGCGTGGAAGATCTTCGGGATCTCGTTGAGCGTCGACGTCGTGATGTACCGCGGATGCCGCGGGTAGAGCCCGTAGAGGTGCATCGTCGCGCCGAAGATCGCAGCGACGAGCAGCGGGATCAGCGGCAGCCGGAGCGCGGAGGGCCACTGGGCGGCGACGAAGACCGCGGCCGGCAGGCCGACGGCGACCGCATCGCCGGCGACGAGGGCGACCTGGCGCGTGCGGCCCCGCCGGTTGCGGCGGTGCCGGACCTCGGCCTGTGCCGCGACGTCCTGGGCGTGGGCCGGAGCGACGGGGAGCGACGACGCGTCGCGCTCGCGGAGGACTCGCGCGTGGGGCAGCGCGGGCGCTGAGTGCGAGGGGGCTGATTGGCCGCCGAAGCCATGCGGGCCGGCGATGGCCTCCGCGGCCAGCGTTGAGTGGGAGCTGCGGCTGGTGGAGCGCATTGCGGTGGCCGCTCCCGGAACCCCATCGGCGGTCCGGTAGCAAACCGAGTTCAACGAATGTCGTACGCCGATGGGGTGGAGCCGAAGGGTAGCCGCTCGTTCGCCGCTTGACCACCCCCGCATCTCGAAAAGTTCATGAGTGAAACCCCTCGTTCACCGGCGGGGGTCGTGGCGCCTCCGGACCTCACGCGGGCGCGTCACGCGCGCGCACGGAAACGTCCCTGCTGAGCGCCCGGGGCGCACCGATCGGCGAGCGCCGCGGGCTCCGCCGATCGGTGTCCGCCGAGCTCAGCGGACGGCGGCGGCGAGCTGCCCGGCGCCGCGACCGGCGGCCCGCAGCGCGCCGACGAGGACGCGGCCGATCGCGCTCGCGCGGCCGGAGTCGAGGTACCTGTCGGCCTCCTCCTCCGTCGGGACCGCGAGCCGGGCGATCTTGCGCGCGACGCTCCAGAGCTGGGTGGGCAGGGGGCCGCTGTTGTACTGCAGCCCGTAGCGCTCGCAGGCCTCGCGCACGTCCTCGGACATCTGGGCGTACCGCCAGGCCGGGAGGTCCGGGAACAGGTGGTGCTCGATCTGGAAGCTCAGGTTGCCGGACATGATGTGGAACAGCCGGCCGCCGTCGAGGTTCGACGAGCCGAGCAGCTGCCGCACGTACCACCCGCCGCGGGTCTCGTTCGCCGTCTCCTCGACCGTGAACTCCTCGACGCCGTCCGGGAAGTGGCCGCAGAAGATGATCGAGAAGGTCCAGACGTTGCGCACGAGGTTCGCGCTGGCGTTGCCCGCGAGCACGAGCGGGAAGAACGGCCCCGCGAGCGCCGGGAACAGCAGGTAGTCCTTCGCCGCCTGCTTGCGGACCTTGCCCCAGATCGCCCGGAGCATCGGGATGCGCGCCTTGAGGTCCCACGAGCCGTCGCGCAGGTCCTCGGTCTCCAGGTCGTGCAGCGCGACGCCGTACTCGAAGAGCAGCGCCAGCAGCGTCGCGTAGACCGGATTGCCGAGGTAGTACGGCTCCCAGTCCTGGTCCTCGCTCATGCGGAGGATCCCGTAGCCCACGTCGCGGTCCTTGCCCACGATGTTCGTGTGGGTGTGGTGCATGTAGTTGTGGCTGTGGCGCCACTGGTCCGCCGGGCAGGCGGTGTCCCACTCGAACGTGCGGCCGTTGAGCTCCTCGTCCTGCATCCAGTCGTACTGGCCGTGCATGACGTTGTGGCCGATCTCCATGTTGTCGAGGATCTTCGACGCGGAGAGCGCAGCGACCCCGGCGAGCCACAGCGGCGGGAGGAAGGAGAGCTCGAGCGCGGCGCGGCCGCCGATCTCCAGCCGGCGCTGGGCGCGGATGATCCCGCGGATGTAGTCGGCGTCCTGCTGGCCGAGGTCGCGGACGTGCTTGTCGCGGATCGCCTCCATCTCGCGGCCGAAGGCGTCGAGATCCTCCTGGCTCAGGTGCGGAACGGCCTGCAGCGGCGGGTTCGCGACGCGCCGGCTCGGGTCGATCCGGCGGCGCTGCTCGCGCGGGGGCAGGTGGGAACCGGCGGTCGTGTCGGCCTCGCGGTCCGGGGCGCTCGGGGAGAGCGGGAGCTCGGGGTCGAGCGCCGGGACGAAGCGCGGCTCGTGGTCGTTCGGGGCGGCGGCGGTGCTCATGGCGATCCTCCGGGGGTCGAGTGGGTGGGGAAGGGGTGGTGGCGGGGGCCAGAAGGGGGGTCAGAGCTCGACGGTCACGTCGCCGACGGCGGCGGCGACGCAGATCCGGATCTCCTCGCCGGGCGTGCCGTGGACCTCGCCGGTCAGCGTGTTGCGGACCTGGCCCTGCTGCAGGCGGCACTTGCAGGACATGCAGATGCCCATCCGGCAGCCGTGCTCGGGGCGCAGCCCGGCGGCCTCGGCCTGCTCGAGCAGCGGCCGGCCGTCGCCCTCGACCTGCTGGTCGCTGGCGGCGAAGGTCACGGTGCCGAGCTGGTCGGGGTCGATCTCCGGCAGCTCGGGCGGCGCGAAGTGCTCGTAGCGCAGCGGCGTGGACAGGCCGCCCTCGCGGAAGGCCTCGCGCACGGATTCCACGAGCGCGCCGGGGCCGCAGACGAAGGCCGCGGCGTCGGCATCCTCGGGCAGGGCCCGGCGCAGGTGCTCGGCGCCGAAGCGCCCGGAGAGCCAGCCGCTGGGCAGCTCGCTGTCCGCGCGGGTGGCGACGCGCAGGACGGTGACGTTGTCGTGCGCGGCCTCGATCGCGGCGAGGTCGTCGGCGTGCAGGAGCTCGCGCGGGCCGCGGACGTAGTGCAGGAAGACGATCTCGCCCCGATGCCCCTCGTCGGTCAGCGTGCGGAGCATCGAGAGCACGGGTGTGATCCCACTTCCGCCGCTGATGAGCACGACGCGGCGCGGACGGGGGGTCGGCAGGACGAACTCCTCGCCCTGCGGGAGCGACAGCCCGACGAACATCCCGCGGTGGGCGTGCGCCTTCAGGTGGCGCGAGACGACGCCCTGCGGGTGGACGCGGATCGTCAGCTCGACGGTGCGCGTCCGGTGGTCGGCGGAGCCCGACGGCGAGTAGCACCGGCGGTGCCGGACGCCGTCGACGTCGACGGAGAGCTCGACGTGCTGGCCGGCCCGGAATCCGGGCCAGGTCACGGTGGGACGGAGGGTCAGCGTGACGCTGTCCTCGTTCTGGTGGCGGACGTCGAGGATCTCGCCGCGGACGCGCTTGACGGCCCAGTCCGGGCGGAGGATCTCGAGGTAGTGGTCGACGGTGTGCGGGCCGGCGAGCGCGCCGGCCAGCGGGGTGTCGAGCAGGCGCTCGGCCCGCGCACGGCGACGCGGGGCGCGTCGCTCGGCGGCGGGACGGTCGGGGGCGGCGGTCGGAGTCATGGAGACGGTTCGGTGCACAAGTGTTCGGTGAAC
>JALRCL010000204.1 GCA_023268575.1 Patulibacter sp. | reverse complement strand
TCGACCGCGACGATGTCGACCGCACCGGAGCGCACGAGCATGTCGGCGATCTCGAGGGCCTGCTCGCCGTAGTCGGGCTGCGAGACGAGCAGCTCATCGACGTCGACGCCGATCTGCTTGGCGTAGACCGGGTCCATCGCGTGCTCGGCGTCGATGAACGCGCAGACGCCGCCGCGCTTCTGCGCCTCGGCGAGGATGTGGTAGACGAGCGTCGTCTTGCCCGAGGACTCCGGGCCGAAGATCTCGAGGATGCGGCCGCGGGGCACGCCGCCGATCCCGAGGGCGATGTCCAGCGACAGCGAGCCGGTCGGGATGGCCTCGATCTGGCCGATCGCGCCCTCGTCCCCCATCCGCATCACGGTGCCCTTGCCGAACTGGCGCTCGATCTGCTGCAGGGCACCCTGGAGGGCGGCGTCGCGCGCCTTCGCGGTGGTGGTGTCGGAATCCTTGGCCATGACGAACGTCACCCTTCGGGAGGAGTGGGCGGAACTGGATTGTCCGAGGTGCGGCGGACGGAACCGCGGACCGGCACGATCCCCGTCCCCATCGGACATCTCGGAGACCCGACCGTACACGTGTTCGCGTGCGGAGGGAACACCCGTTCGCACCGATCCGGTGCCCAGACCGCGCCGGTCCTGCACCACCCGGCCGGCGTCGGACCCGCCGCCACCGCCCCGTCCGTCGCCGGCGTGCGGCGACCGGCGCCGCGACCGGCGGCGCCTCAGGCCTCGTCGCGCTCGCCCGCGAGCGCCCGGCGCAGGAGGTGCAGCGCACCCGTCACGGTGCGCTCGCGGACGTCGCGTCGATCGCCGGGCACGCGGTAGCGGCGGGTGAGCGTCGCCCCGTCCGGTCCCGCGACCGAGACGAACACGGTGCCGACCGGCTTCTCCTCGGTGCCGCCACCGGGCCCGGCGATGCCCGTCGTCGCCACGGCGACGTCGGCGCCGAGCCGCTCGCGGGCGCCCTGGGCCATCGCCTCGGCGACGGGCCCGGAGACCGCGCCGTGCTCGGCGAGGAGCGCAGACGGGACGCCGAGCGACGTCTCCTTGACCTCGTTGGCGTACGCGACGACCCCGCCGAGCGCGAACGCCGAGGACCCGCCGTGCTCGGTCAGCCGGGCGGCGACGAGGCCCCCGGTGCAGGACTCGGCGGTGGCGACCATCCAGCCGCGGTCGCGCAGGAGGTCGCCGACGACCTGCTCGATCTCGCGGCCGTCGGTCGAGAAGACGGTTCCTGGGTGCTCCGCGTCGAGGAAGCGCTCGAAGGCCTCCGCGTCGGGCACGAGCGCCGGGCGGGCGCGGGTGACGACCTCGAGCTCCCCGCGGTGGGCGCAGGTCGTGATCTCGAGGTCGTCGACGGCGATGCCCTGCTCGCGAGCGCGGAGCATCGTCTGGGCGAGCGTCGCCTCCGGGATGCCGAACATCCGCGTGAGCCGCTCGTCGAGGACCTCGGCCCCGGCGATCGCCGCGCGCAGCGACGGACGCTCCACGGCGGCCTCCCACATCGGCTGCAGCTCCCGCGGGGGGCCCGGCAGCACGAGCACCGTCGGGCCGGGGCGGTCGTCGGAGGGCGGCACCACGAGGCCGGGCGCGGTCCCGACCGGCTCGAGGACGTCCGCGCCGTCCGGCACGAGCGCCTGCTTGCGGTTCGCGGCGCGGAGCGCGTCCGGATCGACGCCGGGCCAGCGGCGGGAGAGCCGCTCGATGATCGCCCAGATCCGGCCCTCGAGCGCCTCGTCGAGCGCGAGCGGACGCCCCTGGAACTCGGCGACCACCGCGGCCGTCAGGTCGTCCTCGGTCGGGCCGAGCCCGCCGGAGGTCACGATGAGCTCGACCCCGCGGTCGCGCGCCTGCTCCAGGGCCAGGGCGAGGTCCCCGGGCCGATCGCCGACGACCACCGTCGAGAGGTGTCGGACGCCGATCGCGCCGAGCCGCTGGGCGAGCCATGGACCGTTGCGGTCGCTCACCCATCCCCCGAGGACCTCGGTCCCGGTCACGACGACGACGGCGCTCGGGCTCATCCGCAGGCGGGCCGTTCGCTGGGCTCGAGCCGGGCGCTCTGGCCCTTCGTGATCCGGTACGCCACGACCCCGTCGGCCGCCGCTTGCAGGCGGCGCACGCGGCCGGCGTCGGTGACCGTCGCACCCGCGCCGC
>JALRCL010000197.1 GCA_023268575.1 Patulibacter sp. | reverse complement strand
CGCGTCGCTGACCCACTCGTCGCGGTCGGCGAGACGACCACCGCTCCCCCGCCCCCACGATCGGCGGCGGGGAGCGGACGTCCCGTCGCGACCGCTCCCGCTCCAAGCGGGGCGGCCCTGGCCTGGGCGCCGCTGCCACGGTGCACGAAACGTCCTCCTGGCCGCGCGCCCGCTCCACGCGGAGGAGCTTGCCGGCGGTGCGGCGACCGAACCTCCCCGGCGTCCGCGACGCTTCGACGCCGAGGAGGTTTCCGTGCGTTCGGTCGCCGCCGACGGGGCGTCCGCCCGACCCCGCCGATGCCCACCAGTGACGTCGGCGCAGGCTTCGGCGCACGGGGCGGTCGCCCGATCGCGGCGGCGAGCATGTCGTCCCCGGCGGCGTCCGCAGCACGGCGGAGGACGGAGGATCGGTACCGCGGAGCGCCGAGCGGTACGCGGTGCGAGGATGCCGACATGGCGAAGCCCCTGATCGTCACCACCGAGAGCAGCGAGTGGCTGACCAACAGCTACCTCGTCGCCGACCGTCCCGGCGGCACCGGCGTGCTCATCGACTCCAACGGCGACCTCCAGCCGCTGCTGGACGCCGCGCGCGAGCACGACGTCACGATCGAGAAGCTCCTCCTCACCCACCACCACTGGGACCACGTCGTCTCCCACGCCGAGGACGCCCGGGCGGCCGGTGGGATCCCCGTCCTCGCCGCGCAGGAGACCGCCGAGCTCATCGACGGCGTCGACGAGACGTTCGTGCACGGCGAGATCATCGAAGCCGGCGACCTGCTCATCGAAGCGCTCCACACGCCGGGGCACTGCAGCGACCACCACGCGCTCGTCGTGCGCCTGCGCGGCGACGGCGCCGATGTCGCCCCCACGCTCTTCTCCGCCGACGTCCTCTTCCACGGCACGGTCGGCGGCACCGTCAACGGCGGCCCCGACGGCTTCACGCAGCTCAAGCGCTCGATCACCGAGCTGTTCGCCCCGCTGCCCGACGACACCGACGTCCGCCCCGGCCACCGCACGCCCACGACGTTGGCCGCCGAGCGCGCCGACAACCCGTTCCTCCGCGTCTGGGCCGGGACCGACCCCGAGGGCGACGAGCCCGTCGAGATCGTCGAGCTGCGCGAGGATCTCGACGGCCCCGCCACCCTCGTCCTCTGGGCCCCGGACTACGACGGCGGCAACAAGGCGTGGGTCCGCTACCCCGACGGCCGCGACGTGATCGTCGGCGGCTCCCGCGTCAAGCGGAAGTAGCGCGGGCGCCGGCCCGCGCGTCGCCCGCGCGTCCAGCCCGGCCTGAGCGGCGGCGCCGGCTCCTCGCGGTCGTCACGACCGGCGACAGCCCCCGGACGGCCCGCCGGGACCGCCCCGGTCGATGGCGGTCCCCGACGCGCGCGAGGAGCACGGCACCGGTCCATCCGGCGGCCGCGGCAGGATCGACCGCGATGACGTCCGCCTCCCCCGCGCCCGTCCCGGACGCCCCCACCGGGCACGTCCCCGACCTCGCCGGCACGGTGCCCGACGCGTGGCGACCGTACGTGGACCGGGCCGCGCTCGGCCGGGTGGAGCGGTTCCTCGGGGCCGAGGTCGCCGCGGGCCGGCGGATCCAGCCGCTGCGGGCGCAGGTCTTCCGGGCGCTGCAGCTCGTCGGTCCCGACGACGTGCGCGTCGTGCTCTGCGGACAGGACCCGTATCCGACGCCCGGCGTCCCGATCGGGCTCGCGTTCGCTGTCGCGCCGGAGGCGCCGATCCCCGGGTCCCTGCGCAACATGTACGCGGAGCTCGAGGCCGATCTCGGCATCCCGCCCGCCTCGACCGGCGACCTGACGCCGTGGGCCCGCAGCGGCATGCTCCTGCTCAACGCGTCGCTCACCGTGGCGCCGAACGCCCCCGGCTCCCACAAGCCGGCCGGCTGGCACGACGTGACCTTCGAGCTGCTGCGGCGCCTCGCCACGGCCCGGACGGGCATCGTCTTCCTCGCGCTCGGCCGCCACGCCCAGGACGTCGTCGCGCGGCTGCCGACCGACGGGCATCGGGTCGTCACCGCCGCGCATCCGTCGCCGATGTCGGCGCGGCTCTTCCACGGGTCCCGCCCCTTCAGCCGCACCGACGCCGCCCTGCAGGAGCTCGGCGGGCCGCCCTTCGACTGGCGCCTCGGCTGAGCCTCGTCCGCCGGCTCGCCACCGTCGAGGACCGGCGACGCCGCCCCCGCCGAGGAATCGACGACGAGCAGCGGTGCTCGGCGCCGTCGCTAGGCCGTGGACGACGAGACGCAGCGGGTCGTCCATGGGCCAGGCCGCGCGCCATCCGTGGACCGGGCTCCCCCGTCACCCGCGCACGCGACGAGCGATGGCCCGCGCAGCCGGACGGCCGCGACCCTCGCCCACCGGCGGTGGCGCCCCGAGGGCGGCCGTCGCGCCCCGTCGGAGCGCGACCGGACGAACCGTCTGGTCTGCGTGTCCGCAGGGCGCCCCCCGGATGTCGGGGTGGGACGTCTACACTCGCGGCGTCCCAGGCCCGCTGGGACCCCCGAACGAGGAGCCACGAACGTGACGATCGTCGACCAGGTCCACGCCGCCGCCCGCCGCACCGGCCTCGAGCTGCGGGGCCTCAAGGCCCTGCACCACGCCGGGATGATCGGCGGCGGCTCGCCACAGGTCGTGGCCGGGTCGCTCAAGGCGCTGCGCGCGTACGGCTCGTTCGGCTCCGTCTCGCGGATCGCCGCCCTGCGCCACGGCGATCGCCCCGCGATCGTCGACGGTCGCGGCAGCATCTCCTTCAGCGAGCTCGACCGCCAGGTCGACCAGCTCGCGAACGCCTTCCGCGACCGGGGGCTCGGCGCCGGGGCGAAGGTCGGCATCCTCTGCCGCAACCACCGCGCCGCGCTGCTCATCGCCTTCGCGGGCGCCCGCGCGGGGTCGACCGTCGTCTACCTGAACACCGGCTTCTCCGCCCGGCAGGCGAAGGAGGTCGCCGAGCGCGAGGGCGTCGCCCTGCTCTTCCACGACCCCGAGTTCGCCGAGGTCGTCGCCGGCATCGACCTCGCCCAGGGGACCGTCGCCTGCGCGACCGAGCCCGGCCAGGAGGACGGCCTCGGCGACCTCGTCGCCAGCGGCGCCGACCACCCGGTCGAGCCGGGCGAGACCGGCCGCATCGTCCTGCTGACGAGCGGCACGACCGGGACCCCGAAGGGCGCCCCGCGCCCCGATCCCCGCGGGTTCATCAGCCCGGGCGCCATCCTCGAGCGGATGCCGATGAAGGCCGCCGAGGCGACGGTCATCGGCCCGCCGGTGTTCCACGGCACCGGCCTCCTCATCGCCGTGATCTCGATGGGCCTCGGCTCCACGCTCATCCTGCGCCCGCGGTTCGACGCCGAGACGCTGCTGGACGACGTCGCCGAGCACCGCGCGACCGCGGTCTGCCTCGTGCCGATCATGCTGCAGCGGATCCTCGCGCTCGGCTCCGAGACGATCGCGTCGAAGGACCTCTCCTCGCTGCGGTGCGTCTTCACCGCCGGTTCGCAGCTGCCGGCCGACGTCTCGCGCCGCGCCCAGGAGGAGCTCGGCGACGTCATCTACAACCTCTACGGCTCGACCGAGGTCGCCCTCGCCACGATGGCGACGCCCCAGGACGTCCACGAGGCGCCCACGAGCGTCGGCCGGCCGCTGCTCGGCACCCGGATCCGGATCCTCGACGACCAGCGCCGCGACGTCCCGGCCGGGGTCACCGGCACGATCTTCGTCGGCAACGTCATGCCGTTCGAGGGCTACACCGGCGGCGGCGGCAAGGAGATCGTCGACGGTCTGCTGGCGACCGGCGACGTCGGCCACTTCGACGCCCAGGGCCGCCTCTACATCGACGGCCGCGACGACGAGAT
>JALRCL010000088.1 GCA_023268575.1 Patulibacter sp. | reverse complement strand
GATCATGTTCTCGTACGTGTTCACCGCGAAGGTCTGCGGCGGCTTCGTCGCCGAGATCGGCGCGATGCGGATCAACCAGGAGATCGACGCCTACGAGTCGACCGGCGTCGACCCGCTGCGGTTCGTCGTCGGCACGCGCGTCATCGCGACGCTCCTCTACATCCCGATCGCCGCCGTCGTCGGCCTCGTCGGCTACACCGCCGGCTGCTACCTCGACGCCGTCCTCATCCTCAACGCGACGGACTTCGCGACCTACTCGCGCTTCCACTGGAGCAGCCAGGGCCTGCGCGACCTCGGCTTCGTCTTCACGACCGTGGCGCTGACCGGGATCGTCACCGCGATCACCGCCTGCTTCTACGGGATGCGCACGACGGGCGGCCCGGCCGCGGTCGGCGCGTCGGTCGCGCAGGCCGTGAAGGTCAACCTCGTCCTGGCGAACATCGTCGCGGCGTTCACCGTCATCACCTGGTACGCGGCCGACGCCGGCGTGCCGATCGGAGGCTGACCCGTGCGCCACGTGAGCACCCGGGCCGTCCGGCGGACGGTCCTCGGAGGCCTGGCCGCGATCGTCCTCGTCGTCGCGCTCGTCGCCACCCGCGGCGGCGACGACGGGCACGTCGTCCACGTCACGATCCCGAAGGCCACCGGCGTCCTGAAGGGCCAGGACGTGCGCGCCGCGGGCTCGAAGGTCGGCGAGGTCGCCGACATCGCGCCGGTCGACCAGGGCCGCGCCGCGCGCTTGACGCTGCGCCTCGACGATCGCGTCTGGCCGCTGACGCAGGGCAGCCGGTTCGCGCTGCGGTGGGGCGGCACGATCAACCTCTTCAACCGCTACATCGAGCTGACGCGGCCCGCGACCGGCGGCTCGATCGTCGCCGACGGCGGCGAGCTGCCGCGCTCGGCGATGCGCGTGCCGGTCGAGTTCGGCGAGCTCCTGAACGTCTTCGACACGCAGCTGCGCGGCGACCTCAAGCAGATGCTCGATCGCAGTGGCGCGGCGCTCGGCCGCGCGGGCGCTCCGCTGAACCGCGCGCTCGGCCGGGCGCCCTCGGCGGTCGCGGCGGCCGACGACGTCCTCAGCGACCTCGACGACAGCTCGCAGGACCTCAAGGCGCTCGTGCGCTCCGGCGGCGACGTCGTGTCGGCGATCGACCGGGCGAACCCGGGCCTCGGCGCGCTCGTGACGTCCGCCGGCACGACGCTCGACGGCGTGGCCCGCGAGGCCTCCGGCCTGCAGGCGACGCTCGACCGCGCGCCGGCGACCTTTCAGAAGGCGCGCGGCACGCTGGAGCGCGCCGACGGCACCCTGCGCTCGGCGCAGCAGCTCACCGCACGCCTCTCGCCCGGCGTGGCCGAGCTGCGCCGGATCGCCTCGCCGCTGAACGGCGTGCTGCGCACGCTGGAGGACGTCGGCCCCGACGCCCGCCGGACGCTCGCGGTCGCCGGCGCGGCGGCACCGGACCTCACGGCCCTCCTGGACCGCGTGAGCCGGATCGCGCCGCAGCTCACCTCGATCGGGACGCAGGCCGACACGGCCCTGAGCTGCATCCGCCCCTACACGCCGGAGATCGTCTCGCTCGGCTCCCTCTGGGCCTCGGCGCTGTCGAACGTCGACGCGATGGGCAAGTACATCCGCGCGACGCCGACGGTGAGCCTTCCGGCGCTGCACAACGTGCAGCTGGGCAGCTCGGGCGACGTCGCCCGAGCGCTCCCGCACCTGAGCTACCAGTTCCCGCGGCCCCCCGGATCGCAGGCCGGCCAGCCCTGGTACCTGCCGGAGTGCGGCGCGGGCCGCGACGCGATGGACCCGTTCAAGGACCCCGAGTCGCGCCCGTTCGACCAGACGATGAACCTGCCGGGCACGCCCGAGGAGCGCCCCTGATGCCCCTGCGACGGATCGTCCCCGCGCTCGCTGCGCTCGTCGTCGTCCTCGTCGTCGTCCTCGTCGTCGTGCTCCTCGTGACCGGGGGAGACGACGAGGACGGCCGCTACGCCTTCCGCCTGAAGCTCGACAACGCGCTCGGCCTGCGCGACGGGTCCCTCGTGACCGTCGGCGGCGTCGAGGTCGGCACGGTCGAGGTCTCGCTCGACGACGACGACCACGTGCAGGTGCTCGCGCGGCTGCAGGACGGGCAGGGACCGATCGGCCGCGACGCGCGGGCCTACATCACGTCGGTGAACCTCCTCGGCCAGAAGCGGCTCGAGCTCGCGAAGGGCTCGACCGACGAGCCGGCGCCGAGCGGATTCACCATCCCGCGCGCTCGCGTCCGGGAGTCCACCGACCTCGACGAGGTCCTCGCCGTGCTCGCGCCGGACGTCCGCGCGCGGCTGCAGGTGCTCGTCGGCGAGGCCGCGACGCTCGTCACCGGGCGCCGGACCGACATGCGGCGCCTGATCGCGACGCTCTCGCCGACGATCGTCAAGGCCACGACCTTCGTCGACCGGGTGACCGGCGACAACGCGACCCTCGGCCGGCTCGTGGACCGCAGCGACCGGGTGGTCGCCGACCTCGCCGGCGAGCGCCAGGCGATCACCCGGCTCGTGGAGAGCGCCGGCGACGCCGCCGCCACGGTGGCCGGCAAGCGCGCGCAGCTGCAGGCGACGCTCGACCAGGCGCCGTCGATGCTCGCGTCGCTGCGCGGGTTCCTCGGCGAGCTGCAGCGGACGACCGGGCCGCTGGGCCCCGCGGCCCGCCAGATCACGGCGACCGCGCCGGGCCTCGCGCAGACCATCGACCAGCTGCGCCCGTTCCAGGACGCCGCCCGGCCGACGCTGAGGACCGTCGTCGACACCGCGCCGACGCTGACGAAGCTCGCCGACGGCGCCGGGCCGGTCGTCCGCCGCGCGACGCCGACGGTCGCGTCGCTGGCGAGCTTCATGGACGACCTGCAGCCGATCGCGGACACGCTCGACCGCAGCGGCAGCAACCTCGTCGGCGTCGTCGACAACTGGTCGCGCGCCGTGCAGTACCGCGACGGCCTGTCGCACATCTTCCGGGGCGAGGCCGCCGTGACCCCGCAGGTGCTCCAGGGCGTCGTCGGGCGCTACCTCACCCTGCTGGACGGCAGCACCGCCGAGATGGGCGAGACGAAGGCCGGGCGACGCAGCGCGAGCCGCCAGGCGAGCGCGCAGGCGCGACGCCCGGAGCGGACCACGACCGCGGGCGTCGCGGCGGGCGCCGCTGCCGCCCCGGCCGCGTCCTCGGCCCCGGGGATCGTCGACGGCGCCGGGCAGGCGGTGCGCGACGCGCTCGGCGCGCCGCCGACCGGGACCCGCTCGCCGGCGGCCGCGCCCTCCTCGCTCCTCGACCTCCTCCTGAAGCCATGAGCCGATCGATCTCCTCCCGCCGGCGCCGCAAGCGCCGCGACACGGAGCCGCTGGTCTCGGCCGCGGCGAAGGGCATCGCGACGCTCGCGGTCATCGCCGGCTTCGTTGCCCTCGCGGTGAACGCCCAGGAGGGCGTGCCGGGCCGCGCGTACCAGCGGATGTACGTCTCGGCGAGCGAGACCGGAAGCCTGCGCAGCAACGACCGAGCGGTGATCGGCGGCGTCCGCGTCGGGCGCGTCGTGACGATCGAGCCCGACGGCCAGCGGACCCGGGTCGAGCTGCAGCTCGACCCCGGCGTGCGCCTGCCGAAGGACACGCGGGTGCGCCTGCGGGCCAATGGCCTGCTCGGCGCGCGCTACGTGCAGCTCATCCCGGGCCGCAGCCAGCGTGACCTCGAGGACGGCGCCACGATGCGCGCCGACGCCAACGCGCTCACCTACGGCGTCACCGACGCCCTGGACACCTTCGACCGCGAGACCCGCGGGAAGCTCGGCACGGCGGTGACCGGCCTCGGCCGGGGCCTCGCCGGCAACGGCGAGCCGCTCGGCGCGTCCGTCGAGGTCGCGTCCCGCGCGACGGTCCCGTTCGGCCGGATCCTCCAGACGGTGACCGACGAGGGCGCGCCGGAGCGGCTCGTCCCCGCGCTGGACAGCGCGATGGAGGGCCTCGACGCCTCGCGTGCCGACCTCACCGCGATGCTCGACCCCGCCGCCCGCGCGCTGCGGCCGTTCTCCGACACCGGCGACGCGCTCGGCGAGACGCTCGACGAGGCCCCGTCCACGTTGCGCACCGCGAAGGTCGGGCTCGACGCCGGGCAGCGCCTGCTCGGCGCGGTCGACCAGCTGGCGACGTCGGCGCAGCGCACGCTGCCCGACGCGCCGGCGGGCCTGCGCCAGGCCAGCGCGCTGCTGCGCGAGGCGCGCTCCGGCCGGCAGGGCCAGACGCCCCTCCAGCGGGCCACGGCGCTCCTGCGGACCGCACGCTCGGCCGCCCCCGCGGCGGTCCGGGCCACCGACGCGCTGGACCCGGTGCTGCCCCGGATCGACGGGGCGCTCACGCCGCTCTCGCCGATCGCGCGGTACGTCGGGCGCTACGAGTGCGACATCGTCAACACCGGCATCGTCCTGCGCTCGATGACGGGCTTCGTCGGCCAGGGAACCGGCCCGAACGGCCCGTCCTCCCAGTTCCGGCTGCAGGTCGCCGCCGGCCTCGAGGCGCTGGGCATCAAGGAGGGCGTCCAGAAGCGCGACGCCTACTACGAGCC
>JALRCL010000072.1 GCA_023268575.1 Patulibacter sp. | reverse complement strand
GCATTGATCTTCGACAGTCAATACGACCAATACCGCGGTGTGGTCTCGAGCGTGCGTGTGATGAACGGCCGCATGCGCAAGGGCGACAAGTTGCTCTTCATGCAGGCCACCGCCGAACACGAAGCATTGGAAATTGGTGCGCGCCGCCCAGCCGCACGCGCTCGCCGTCGCCGAGCACCGCCTCGACGCCGGACACCCACGCCCGCACCGGTCCGTGCTTGAACGACCGCGGGCCCCCCGCGTTCGTCGCGACGTTGCCGCCGATGAGCGACGACTCGGCGGAGCCCGGGTTCGGCGCGAAGAAGAGCCCCGCCTCGAGGCACCGGCGCTGCAGGTCGGCCGTGACGGTCCCCGCCGGGAAGGTCGCCGACCAGTCCTCGGGACGGATCGAGGCGCCGCGCGTCAGTCGGTCGGTCGCCAGGACCACCGCGTCCGGGTCGTCCGGCGCCGCCCCCGGCACCGCGCCGCCGGAGAACCCCGTGCCGCCACCGCGCGGGACGAGCGCCGTGCCGGTGCGCGCCGCCCAGCGCACGACGGCGGCGACCTGCTCGGCGTCCGCGGGGCGGACCGCGGCCAGCGCGCGGCCGGTGAGGCCGCGCGACTCCGTCGCGTCCTGCAGGAGCTCCCGGGGCACCGGATCGAGGACGTGCTCGTCGCCGACGATCCGGCCGAGGTCGGCGCGCAGGGCGGGGGAGGCCATGGAGTCCTTCTACCGCAGTCGTCGCTGCGCCTCCCGGCGCGCACCGCGAGACCGCCGGCTCCCGCGAGCGGGACGCCGGGCGTCGGCCGGGGCGGACGTCCCGCGGCTGCGACGCCGGGCACCGGACCCCGCCGCCCGCGACTGCGACGATCGTGCGATGGACCTGCGCGCGCTGGAGCACTTCGTGGCCGTCGCGGACCACGGGAGCATCACCCGCGCCGCGCTCGCCCAGCACCTGACGCAGCCGGCGCTCTCCCAGCACGTCCGCCGGCTCGAGGCGCAGCTCGGAGTCGTGCTGCTGCGTCGGACCCCCGCCGGGGTCGAGCCGACGCCGGCCGGCACCGAGCTGGCGGCCCACGCCCGCGGCCTGCTCGCCGCCGAGCGCGAGCTGCGCGGGGCGATGGACGGCCATGCCGCTGCGCTGCGCGGCCTCGTGCGGGTGGCCTGGACCGCGGGCGACGACGAGGGGTTGGCGGAGGCGCTCGCGGCGTTCGCGACCGCGCACCCCGGCGTCCGGCTCACCGCGACGGCGCTGCGGACGGTCGAGCTCGACGACGCGCTGCGCCGCGGGGCGATCGACCTGGCGGTGCGCGGTGGCCCGGCCGACGAGCCGTCGCCGGCGGACGCGACGACGCTGCGCGAGGTGCCCCTGGAACTGCTCGTGGCCGCCGACGACCCGCTCGCCGCCCAGGGGGCGGGGGCGGAGGTGGCAGCGCTCGCCGGCCGGCCGTTCGTGCTCGCCGAGTAGGGCTCGGGCCGCCGGGCGGCCGCGCTCGCGACCTGCGAGGCCGCCGGCTTCGGGCCGCTGCCGCGGTTCGTCACGGGCGACCCGACGGCGGTCGAGCGGCTCGTCGCGGCGGGGCTCGCCGTCGCGCTCGTCCCCGCGGGCGCGCCGGCGACGGCCGGCGTCGTCCTACGGACCGTCGTCCCGGCGCCGGCGATGTTCGCGGTCCGGCTCGTACGTGCCGCCCCGGTGAGCCCCGCGGCGGCGCGCCTGGCCGACTGGCTCGTCGCCGCGCTCGGTGGGCCGGCGTAGCGGTCTCCGCCGTTCACGCGTCGCGCATCCGGCCATCGGGCCCGCCCGTCCGCCGGCGCTCGCCCGGCGCGCTCTCCCGGCTGCCGGCGCTCTCGCGGCTCGCTCGCCCGCCCCGCGGCGCTCGCCCAGCTCGCTCTCAGGCCGCCGACGCTCGCCCGG
>JALRCL010000036.1 GCA_023268575.1 Patulibacter sp. | reverse complement strand
CGCAGCGGCATGTCGTAGCGCCTGCTCCTCATCGCCGACCGCCGTGCTTGCGCGCGCGAGCCGCAACAACAGCGCTGGCCAGTCGGATATCAGCGCCACGGCAGCGCTCAGCAGATCACGCTGATCGCTCGGAGATGGCTCGCCACCCTCGTAAACAGCCAGGGAGTAGCGGATCTCGGCGGTCAGCATCAGGGCAGCAGCCCGAGCCGCGTCCGATCGATCTACGCGCTCAAGCAACTCCAGCGCTCGCGCGAGCGCCTCATCGCTCATCTCATAATGCAGCGCACCGTAGGCCCACCATACGCTGGCCCACGACCGATCCTCGCCAAGACGGACCAGAGCGGCCGCGATGGTCATTGCCTCGTCCGCACGAGCATCGTCGGGATCCTCTGGCTGGGCCAACCGCCCGATCAGTGCGTATGCGGCGTCGATCTCCGGATCATCCGAATACCGCATCTCCGGACTCACGGTATCCAGAAGCTCGACACCCGCGGGACGACTCTGATCATCGCCCCGGCGACCGTCACCGAATGCGGCCCGATCCGCTGCGTCATCTCGAACACCCCCGGATCCTGACCGCGCGACACCCGAAGGATCACCTCACGAACCGTTCGAGACAGAACTCGACTCGGCCAATGCCGCGACGAACTCGACCACTCCGCCGTCGAACCGCTCCCGATGTTCCTTCTCCGCGTGGCCGTACTCGCACCAGGCCCAATCGAGTCGCGAAAAGCCGGAGATCCGACACGTCCGCCCATCAACCTCGACTCGATGTGGTGCGACGAACCGCAGCTCCTGTCGGCCATCAAGCCAAAGGACCAAGGCTGGAGTTCCCCCGCTCTCACGGACGGTTGATCAGTGTCTGATCGGGGGTGGTCTGGGTCAGTGTCTCGTAGCTTGATGGGGAGCGCATCCCGAGCGTGGAATGGCGGCGCTGGTGGTTGTAGAAGACCTCGATGTAGTCGATGACCTCGCGCGCTTGGTCGCCCCTCGTGGGCCAGCTGTAGCGGTGGATCAGCTCCTTCTTCAACGTGGCGAAGAAGCTCTCGGCGACGCTGTTGTCGAAGCAGTCGCCCTTGGAGCCCATCGAGCGGTGAATGCCGTGGCGGCGCGCTTCTTGGCCGAACAGCAAGCTCACGAACTGGGAGCCCTGATCGCTGTGGTGGATGAGACCCGGCTCGGGTCGCCGCCGGCTCACGGCCATCCTGAGCGCATCGACGACGAGTTCGGCGCGCATGTGGTCGGCCATCGCCCAGCCGACGATCCGGCGGCTGTAGGTGTCCTGCACGGCTGCGAGGTACTGCCAGCCCTCCCAGGTCCGCAGATAGGTGATGTCGGCGACCCACAGCCGGTTCGGCGCCTCAGGGGTCCAGTTGCGGTTCGCGAGGTCGCCGGCGGGCCTGACGCCCGGGACGCGGATCGTGGTGCGCCGCGTCTTCTTGACCGTCACGGCCGAGATGCCGGCCTGGCGCATCAGCCGCTCGACGCGCTTGCGGCCGACGTGGATGCCATGCTCGTCGCCGAGCTCGGCATGGACGCGTGGCGACCCGTACACCTTCCTGTTGCGCCGCCAGATGTCGCGGATGAGGTCGGTCAGCTCGAGGTCCTCGACCTCACGGTTCGACGGGCCGCGCGTGAGCCAGCCGTAGTAGCCCGAGCGGGACACGCCCAGCAGCCGGCAGGCCATGGAGACCGGGGTTCGGGCCTTCTCCGCTGAGATGAACCGGTAGACGCTCACCGGGTCTCGGTCTCCTGCGCGAAGAAGGCCGCGGCTCGCTTGAGCAGATCGCGCTCCTGCTTGAGCCGCCGGTTCTCCTGCCGCAACCGCGCAAGCTCGGCTCGCTCGTCACTCGTGGCTCCCGGCGTCTGGCCGTGGTCGACCTTCGCCTGGCGGACCCAGTTCTTCAGCGTCGTCGGCGAGATCCCGAGCTCCTTCGCGGTGCGCTCCAGCGACCGGTGCTCGGACGTCAGGTACAGCTCGATCGCGGCCTGCTTGAACTCGGCCGGATACCCGGAGCGTCGGGGGTTCTCTCTCGATCCCATCGGAACATCCTTTCCCTGCGGCTGTTCGCCACAGAAGTCAGATGTCCGTCAAAGCGGGGGAACTCCATACCTATAGAGATCGCCGAGCGCCCGAAACCTGACACCCTCGCGGGGACCTGCCGCCGGCGGTGAGGGCGGCCGTCGCCCGTCGGCGAGGGCCCACGCTGTTCTCCTAGGGCCCGATCGGCGATGCTTACTGCCTCGCTGCTGAGGGGCGGCGGCACGCCGCCGGCTGCAGGTTCAGTTCGGCTCGGTTTCAAGCCCGTCGAACGTGACGAGTTCGGACTCGTCACGCGCTCGGCTACTCGGCGCCGAGCGCGGTTACGCTCCAGCGGGCGGGCCGGTTGCGTGAGGCCAGGACGGTGCAGTCGTAGTCGCGCATCGCGTTGAGGTCGGCCCGGGCTGGCCCCTCGGCGCTGCCGTCGTGCTCGGCGTAGACGGGACAGCGGTCGCTGATCTCGCGGGCCGATAG
>JALRCL010001059.1 GCA_023268575.1 Patulibacter sp. | reverse complement strand
GCCGTCGCCCGGAGCGCCGGTCGCGGGCCCGGCGTCGAAGGTCGCCTTCACGAGCGGGGCGAACGCCTCGATGTCGGGGCACAGCACGACGATGTCGCGGGGCTCGAGCGTCGGATCGGCGGCGAGCCGGTGCAGCAGCGCGTCACGCAGGACCTCGACCTGCCGCGCACGGCCGTGGCAGGCGTGAACCTCGATCGACCGGTCGTCAGGGTCGAGGACCGGTCGGGCGTCCGGTGCCGGCCCGATCGGGACGCCGGGCGGGGCCGCGTCGGCGTGGATCGCGGCCTGGAGCCGGCGCAGCAGCGTGGGCGTCCGCTCGTCCGGGGCCGCGCCGTCGCCGTGCCCGGCGGGCGGAGCCACGACGCGCGCACCCGGGCGACCGTCGCGGGCGGGCGACGCGCGTGGCCGGTCGCCCGGGTCGCCCGCCGCCGGGGCCGTGCGCCGTGCGTCGTCGGCCGGCGCGGTCGGACCGCCTCCCGGCGCGGTCGGGAGGTTCGCGGGCGGCGAGGAGCCCGCGTGGGTGGGAGACGCGCCCTGCGGGGCGTTGCCGTGCAGGACGTCGCCGTCGGCCGGCGTCGCGACGAGCTGGAGCTCGCGCACGTCGCGGCCCCACGAAGCGAGCAGCGGGTGCGCGGGAAGCGTCGCGGTCGGGTCGTCCCGGCGGAGGAGCCCCGTGTCGCCGATCGAGGCCGTCGCGTGGTTGGTGCCGTCGTCGAGCGCGGGCACCCGGTCCGTGGCGACGCCCGTCTCCGCGAGCCTCCCCGCGACCGCGTTCCAGAGCGCGGGGGAGGGGTGCAGCAAGAGCAGGTGGACGTCGCGGTGCACGGCGAGCGCGCGCAGGACGGCGACCTGCGCGGCGGGCAGGCGCGTGAGGCCGAAGAGCGACAGGCGGGGCGTCAGGTCGACGATCGTCGGGTCCTCGCGCAGCGCGGCGAGGACGTGCGGCAGCCGCTCGGCGGGGCTCGGCACGCCGAGCCGCTCGCGCAGCGCGCGCCACAGCGCGGCCTGCCAGGCGACGGCCTCGGGCAGGGCGCGGCCCTCGGCGTCGATGTCGTCGCCGGCCGCCCACGCACGCAGCATCGCGGGGCGGTGCAGCGCGTAGCGGTCGAACAGGCGCGCGAGGTGCTGGACGGCGAGCAGCCGGCGGTGCGGCGGCGCAGCGGTCTCGGCGGTCGTTCCCGCATGCGCGGGCGAGGAGGTCTCGCCGGTCGCGCGCAGGTGCCGGGCGAGGATCGCCAGCCACGGGGCTTCGAGGTGCGCGTCGACGACCTCCAGCAGCGGCCAGCGCAGGCGGTCCGCGCTCCACGGGTCCGAGCGGCGGGCGTGCTCGCCGGTCGCGACCAGGGCGGCGTCCACGAGCTGCCGCGGCGTCGGGAAGTCGACCGCGGCGAGGATCCCGTCCGCCCGGCCGGGCCGCGCCCCGAGGTGGGCGGCGAGCGTCTGCGTCAGCCACCGCTCGACCCCGCGCGTGGGAACCCCCACGACGTCCCGCGCGAACGGATCCGCCTGCGGCACCGCGAGCACGTCGGCCAGCGCCTCGGCCAGCGCGGCGGCGTGGTGGGAGCGGTGCAGCAGCAGCACGGGTCAGCGGTCGTTCGCGGGCCCGCCGGTCTGACGGACGCCGCCCGCCGAACCTAGCGCGCCGGGGGCGAGGCGCTCCGCATGGGGATCGGCGGGCGGTCCCGCGGTCGCGGCCCCGGATCACCGCAGCACGTCAACGAGCGGCAACTCGAAGCCGGGCAGCAGTGACGAGCGCAGCGTCCCGTCGGACCCGACGTCCTCCGACGACGCGCCCCCGCCGCGCACGAGCCGCGCCCCCGGTGGGTCGGTGCGCACGAGCCAGACCTCGCGGGCGCCGGCGGCGAGATAGCGCGAGAGCTTCACCTCAGCGTCGTAGCGGGCCGTCGACGGCGAGGCGACCTCGACGACGAGATCGCCCACCGGCCACGGCCGCTCGGCCCGCGACGGCAGCTCCCGCGCACCGTCGTACCACTGCAGGTCGGGGCCCAGGATCGAGGTCTCGCCGACCTCGGTGTCGATCGGCAGCAGGACCAGTCCGTGGCCGCGGGGGCTCCGGCACCACGAGGCGAGCGCGAGCAGAAGCTGCTGGACGGCGAGCTGATGCACCGGCAGCGGGTCGTTCATCGTGACCAGCTCACCGTCGAGCAGCTCGTACCGGACGCCGGGCGGCGACTCCGGCAGGCGCAGGTACTGGTCGCGCGTGAAGCGCGCCGCGATCGGGGCCGACATCGTGCGGTTCATCGTAGTTCCGGTGCTC
The DNA here is from genome assembly GCA_023268575.1 of Patulibacter sp. Classification (GTDB taxonomy): domain Bacteria; phylum Actinomycetota; class Thermoleophilia; order Solirubrobacterales; family Solirubrobacteraceae; genus Patulibacter. The sequence goes on along the minus strand of JALRCL010001059.1, from coordinate 130 downwards.
GGGGCCGTCCATCGGTCCGGCGAGCGTCCCCGCCGTGCCGGTGACGGATCCACCCCCGGAGCGTGCCGGCGCGGTGCCGAATCGCTGGACCGATCGCGTCGCGCGCCGGAGAGGCGGGCCGCGCCGATAC
>JALRCL010000995.1 GCA_023268575.1 Patulibacter sp. | reverse complement strand
TGCTGCAGCGCGCGGCGCGCCACCCGCTGGCCCGTCGCGGCGACCGCCGCCAGGTCCTCGGGCGAGGCCGTGGTGACGTCCGCGGTGTGGGCCCGCGGGATCACGACCGCGTGGCCGGGCGTCGCCGGGCTGATGTCGAGGAACGCGATCGTCCGCTCGTCCTCCTCGATCACCCGGGCGGGAAGCTCCCCCGCGACGATCTTGCAGAACACGCACTCGGGATCGTGGTCGGCCATGCCCGGACCTTAGCCGGGCGTCGCCGACGACCGTGCGCGTCCCCGGCTCGACCGCGCTCCGCGATCGTCCCGTGCCGCCCGCCGACGCTCAGCGCGCGTGCTCGCGGAGGGCGCGCGCGAACGCCAGGGCGGCCTCCGCGTCGGCCAGCTCTCCGTCGTCGGCGCGCCATGTCAGCTCGTCGAGCAGGAGGCCCAGCAGCGGCCCGGGCGCGAGGCCGAGCGCGGCGGTGAGCTGCGCGCCGTCCACCGGCGGACGCGGTGGGCGGTCGTCCCACCGCAGGGCGCGCCCCAGGAGGTCGAGCTGCGGATCGCGCGCCGGGGAACCGGCGTCGCCCGCCGCGGCGGCGAGGAGCACCCCCTCCGGCGCCACGTCGCCCAGCGCCAGCAGCGCCCGGCGCCGGGCCCGTCCCGCGGCGGGGGGTCCGGCGAGCGCCACCCCGCCCCGCGCCGGCGGGCGCGCCAGGCGCGCGAGCGCGGAGGCGTCGAGCGCACGCTCGGCGCCCGCCAGGCGGACCACCCGGTCCCGCAGGCGCTGGCTCGGCCGCCACGCCGCGAGCGCCGCGGCCGGGTCCCCGGCGCCGCGCAGCAGCACGCCGAGGGCGACGGCGAGGCGCCGGTCGGGGTCGGCGAGCCGCGCGGCGAGCGCGGTGCGAGCGAGGGGCGCGACGTGCCGCAGGGCCTCGCCGTCGAGGACCGCCGCGAGCAGGGCGCTCGTGCCGGCGGCCAGGAGCCCGTCCTCGCCCGTGGCGTCGGGCAGCAGCACGGCGAGCGCCCCGGACCGCGCAGCGACGTCGAGACCCCGCGTGCGACGCTCCGGCGCGGTGGGGACGAGGATCCGCGCGAGCTCGGGCAGCAGCCGCTCGCCGGGCGCGTCGAGCAGCCGCGGTGCGGCGGCGCGGGCCGCGGCGAGCGTGGCCGGGTCCGCCTCGGCGCCGAGCTGCGCTGCGAAGCGCGCGAGCCGCAGGACGCGCACGGGATCGGCGGAGAACGCGTCGGGGCCGACGAGGCGCAGGCGCCCCGCAGCGAGGTCGCCGGCCCCGCCGTGCGGGTCCACGAGGGGCCCGCCGGCGAGCGGCCGCGCGATCGCGTTGACCGTCAGGTCGCGGCGTGCGAGATCGGCCGCGAGATCGGCGCCCTGCAGCGGCGTCAGGTCCACCTGCCACGGCGGCGCGTCGTCCGGGCCGGTCGCGCGCCAGGCGCCGAACGCGTCCGAGAGCGCGAACGCGTGCCCCCCGGCGGCGCGGGCGATCGCCCGCGCTCCGCCGCGCGCGGCCTCGGCGTCGGGGACGGCGAGGTCCAGGTCGTCGCTGCGCCGCCCCTGGAGCTCGTCGCGGACGGCGCCGCCGACGATCCACGCCTCGTGTCCCGCGAGCGCCGCCCGCACGCGCTCCAGGAGGTCGCTCACGCCGGATCCGGCCCGAGCGGCCGGCCGTCGCGGTGGTGCACCCGCGGGACGCGGGCGCCGATGGCGCAGGTCACCTCGTAGTTGATCGTCCCGAGCCGGTGCGCGACCTCCTCGGCAGGCAGGCGGGCGTCGCCGTCGCGGCCGATCAGGCGGACCGGCGCGTCGACGGCGTCGCGTGCCCCGGGCCCGAGGTCGATGCCGAAGCTGTCCATCGACACCGTGCCCGCCATCGGCACGCGCCGCCCGCCGACGAGCACCTCCCCGCCGCCCGGCGCGAGCGCCCGGCGGACGCCGTCGGCATAGCCCTGCGGGACCGTCCCGATCGTCGTCGCGGCGCGGGCGACGAACCGCTGCCCGTACCCGACGCTCTCCCCCGCCTCCAGCGGCTTCACGGACACGAGGCGGCTGTGCCACTCGAGGGCGGGCTCCAGCCCGTGCTCGGCGGGGTCGCCCTGGAAGGGGTCGAGGCCGTAGATCGCGACGCCCGGCCGGACGAGGTCGAGATGGCTCGCGGGCCGCGCGAGCAGCGCCGCGCTGTTGGCCGCGTGCAGGACGGTCCCCGGGTGCGCGTCGCGCAGCGGCTCGGCCCAGCGGCGGAAGCGGTCCAGCTGCTCGTCGAGGAACCGCCCGCCGGGCTCGTCGGCCGACGCGAAGTGCGTCATCGCGCCGGCGAGGACGAGCCGGTCGTCGGCCGCGAGTGCCTCCGCGATCCGCGTCGCCTCACGGGGATCGCGCTGCCCCAGGCGCCCCATCCCGCTGTCGAGCTTGACGTGGACGCGGGCGGGCCGGCCCAGGCGGTGCAGGCGCTCGAGGCCCTCGCGCTCCCAGACCACGACGTCCGCATCGGCGTCCAGCGCTCGCGGCAGGTCCTCCGCGTCGAGGGGACCGAGCACGAGCAGCCGGGCGTCGATCCCTGCGGCCCGCAGGACCGCCGCCTCCTCGACGGTCACCACCGCGAGCCAGCGCGCGCCACCGGCGAGCGCGGCCCGGGCCGCCGCGACCGCGCCGTGGCCGTAGCCATCGGCCTTCACGACCGCGCAGAGCGCAGCGCCCCCGGTGGTGGCGGCGCGCAGGGCGGCGACGTTGCGCTCGATCGCCGCGACGTTGACGTGGGCGACTCCGCGCACGGGCGCAACGCTACCCACCGGAACGGCCGTCGGCCGCGCGGCGGGCGCCGGCCCCCGGCACCGGCGCGCCGCGACCGTCCGGCCCGCCGAGGGGCCGGACCGCCCGCGTCCGCGTGGCGGTCGAACCGGCACGAGCGCCGGCGATCCCTCCCGAGATGCCGGAACGCGAGCGTCAGCCGGCGTGGCGCGCGGCCGCGAGCTCCTCGGCGACGTCGCCGGCCACGACGCCGTCGACGCCGCGTGCCGCCGCGGCGCGGCGACCGGCGACGAGGTGCAGCCAGACGCCCGCCGCCGCCGCGTGGAAGGCGTCGGCGCCGCGGGCCAGCAGCGCGCCGATCACGCCCGAGAGGACGTCTCCGGTCCCGGCCGTCGCGAGCCCGGGCGCGTCTCCCGGGCTGATCGCCACCCGACCGTCGGGCGCCACGACGAGCGTGTCGTCGCCCTTCAGCACGACGACCGCCTCGCTGCGGCGCGCCGCCTCGCGGGCGTGGGCGAGCCGGTGGGCGCCGACCGCGGCGCCGTCGACGTCGAGCAGCCGCGCGAGCTCCCCGGCGTGCGGCGTGACGACCGCCGGCCCGTGGTGGGCCCGCAGCGCCTCCGGGTCGCCGGCGAGGGCGGAGAGGCCGTCGGCGTCGACGAGCAGCGGGCCGTCGTGGCCGGCCGCGAGCCGCCGGACGAGGACGTCACGCTCCGGCCCCCGGCCGAGGCCCGGCCCGACGACGAGCGTGCCGGCGCGCTGACCCAGGCGCTCCAGCAGCGGCGCAGCGGCGTCGCCGGCCAGCCCGCCGTCCGGGGCGGTCGGCAGAGCGAGGGTCAGGGTCTCCACCGGCGCGCGGGCGGCGATGACGGGCTCCAGCTCGCCCGCGACGGCGAGCGTCGCGTACCCGGCGCCGGTGCGCATCGCCCCGCGCGCGCTGAGGCACGGCGCCCCCGTCATCCCGGGCGCGCCGCCGCACACGACGACGTGGCCGGAGCGGAACTTCGTGCCCGCGCGGTCCCGGCGTGCCAGGCCCTCGAGCACGCCAGGCCCGAGCAGGCCCGTCGCCGGCACGCCGTGCTCGGCGTCCAGCGCGGCGTCGACGCGGGCCGGGATCCCGATGTCGACGACCTCCAGCCGGCCGACGTGGTCCTTTCCGGGCGCGATCCACAGACCGCTCGTGGCCCGGTGGAAGGTCACCGTGACCGTCGCCCGGACGGCCTCCCCGGGCACCTCGCCGGTCGTGGCGTCCACGCCGCTCGGCAGGTCGCAGGCAACGACCGGGACGCCCCGCTCCGCCGCCCCGCGGAGCGCGGCGATGGCCTCGCCGGCGGCGTCCCGCGGAGCGCCGCGCGCACCGGTGCCGAGGATCGCGTCGACGATCACCGCCGCGCCGTCGACCGCGCCGCTCGTCCAGGGCTCGAGCGGGCCGGGCCAGTCGGCGCGCGCACGGGCGGCGTCGCCGGACAGGCGCTCCGGTGCGACCGTCGTGCGAACCTCGACCGGCAGCCCGGCCCGGCGCAGCCAGGTCGCCGCGACGTAGCCGTCGCCGCCGTTGTTGCCCGCGCCGCACACGACGAGCACCGGCCCGCGGCGCCCCGCGGCCAGCCGCAGCGCCGCGTCCGCGAGCGCGCCGCCGGCGCTGCGCATGAGGGCGTAGCCCTCGATCCCGAGTCGCTCGATCGCCCACGCGTCGGTCGCGCGCATCCGGGCGGCGTCGGGGAGGGGCTCGAGGTCGATCGGCGGCGCGGGCGCGTCGGGCACGCCCCCGATGCTAACTCGGCTCGGGGCACGCCCGTCCGGGACGCCCGCGGGCGGCGGCGTCGGTCAGCGACGGCCCGGGACCGCGTCGACGAGCTCGTCGACGACCGCGCGGGCGCGGTCCTCGGTGGGCGCCTCGGCCATCACGCGGACGAGCTGCTCGGTGCCGGAGGCGCGCACGAGGACGCGCCCCTCGCCATCGAGGGCGGCGTCGGCGGACGCGATCGCCGCGGCGAGGCCCGCATCGGCCATCGCCCCGTCGCGGTCGGCGACCGGGACGTTCACCAGCACCTGCGGCAGGCGCCGCATCGCAGCGCGGTCGGCCAGCGCATCGGGCCCGAGCGCCTCGCAGGTGAGCAGCGCCGCGGCGACGCCATCGCCGGAGGGGACGAAGCCGGTCTCGATGAGGTGGCCGGACTGCTCGCCCCCGAGGTTCCAGCCGTGCTCGTCGAGCGCCGCCATGACGTGACGGTCGCCGACCGGCGTGGCGACGACGGGAATGCCCGCCTCCCGCATCGCGCCGTGGAAGCCGTAGTTCGACATCACCGTGACGGCGACGCCGCCCACGAGGCGCCCGGTGTCGCGCAGGTGCAGCGCCATGAGCGCCAGCAGCTCATCCCCGTCCCAGGCGCGTCCGGTCCCGTCGACGGCGAGAACGCGGTCGCCGTCGCCGTCGAAGGCGAAGCCCAGGTCGCAGCCGTGCTCGAGCACCACCCGGGAGACCGCCTCCGGGTGCGTCGAGCCGACGCCGGCGTTGATGTTCCGTCCGTCCGGCGCGTCGGCGAGCACGACGACGTCCGCACCGCGACGGCGGAACGCCTCGGGCGCCACGCGGAAGGTCGCGCCGTTCGCGCAGTCCAGCGCGATCCGGCGCCCGGAGAGATCGAGGTCGCCGAAGCGCTCGTCCAGCGCGCGCAGGTGGTCCTCCGTCGCGGCGAGCAGCGGGGCCACCCGCCCGATCGCCGTTCGCGCCGGGAGCGGCGCGTCGGACGCCACGAGCTCCGCCACGCGCGCCTCGCCGGCGTCGGGGAGCTTGCGCCCGTCCGGCCCGAAGAGCTTGATGCCGTTGTCGGCCCACGGGTTGTGGGACGCCGACACGACGGCGGCGAGGTCGAAGCCGAGCCGGTCGACGAGCAGCGCCGCGGCCGGGGTCGGCAGGACGCCCGCCAGGTGCACGTCCGCCCCGGCCGCGGCGGCGCCGGCCGCGAACGCCGCCTCGAGCATCGGGCCCGAGGCGCGGGTGTCGCGGACGACGAGGACCTGCACCGGACCGCCCGAGCGGCCCGCCCGCGGCGCGTCGTCGCCGCCGGGCAGGGCCTCGACGGCACAACGGCCGAGTCGCAGGGCGAGCTCGGCCGTGAGGACCGTTCCGGCCGGTCCACGCACGCCGTCGGTGCCGAAGAGGCGAGCCACGGGAGGTGCGGGGAGCGGCCGGTCGGGGACGTCGATGGGTCGCGGTGCAGCGAGCGCGACTAGCGCTTGCTGAACTGCGGCCGCTTGCGGGCCTTCTTGAGGCCGGCCTTCTTGCGCTCCTTGACGCGCGAGTCGCGCGTCAGGAAGCCGCGCTTCTTCAGCTCGCCGCGGAGGCCGGGCTGGGCGACGATCAGGGCGCGCGAGATGCCGTGACGCAGGGCGCCGGCCTGGGCGCTCACGCCACCGCCGTGGATCCGGGCCACGACGTCGAGCTGCGTGTCGTAGCCGACGACCTCGAGCCCCTGGCGGATCGTGCGCTGGAGGGCGTGGCGCGGGAAGTACTCCTCGAGGCCCTTGCCGTTGATCGTGTAGACGCCGGTGCCGGGCGTGAGGATCACGCGAGCGACGGCCGACTTGCGCTTGCCGGTGGCGGTGTAGCGCGCGCCGGCGGTCAGATCGATGGTGACGTCGGCGATCGGGCCCTCGTCGACGGCGTCGGCGTCGTCGCCGCTCTCGCCCTCGGACTCGGCGTCCGCGTCGGCGTAGTAGCCGAACTCGTCCTGCTGCCGGTCGTCCTTGCCCTCGATGACGAGGTCGACCTCGAGGTCGGCACCCGGGATGGCGGGCTTCTCGCGGGGGGTCTCGTCGACCTCCTCGTCGGCCTCGTCGGCGGCGGCCTCGGGGGCCTCGTCGGCGGCGGCCTCGGGAGCCTCCTCCGCGGCGGCCTCGGGGGCCGCGGCCTCCGGGGTCTCGGCCTGCGGCTGCTCGGCGGCCGCGTCGGCCTCCGGCGTCGTCTCCTCGGGGTTCACGTCGTCAGCCATCAGGCGTCGATCTCCAGGGGCTGCGGCTTCTGAGCCACATGCGGATGGTCGGGGCCGGCGTAGACCTTGAGCTTCGTGAGCTGCTTCCGAGCGAGGCGGTTCTTGGGCAGCATGCCCTTGACCGCGATGCGGATGATCTCCTCCGGGCGCTTCTCGAGCTGCTCCTCGAACGTGCGCGTCGAGAGGCCGCCCGGGTAGCCCGAGTGCCGGTGGTAGAGCTTGTCGGTCCGCTTGTTGCCCGTGACCGCGATCTTCTCCGCGTTCACCACGATCACGAAGTCGCCGGTGTCGACGTGCGGCGTGTACTCCGGCTTGCGCTTGCCGCGCAGGACCTCGGAGATCTGGGTGGACAGGCGCCCGAGCGTCTGGTTGGTGGCGTCCACCACGTACCAGGCGCGCTCGCGGGTCTCGGAGTTGGCGACGTAGGTCTTCACGGGTCTTCTCGCGGTCCAGCGCAACGCAGGGGCTGCGCGCAGCGGCGAACGATGGTAGCGGAGGGACCCTCAGCGGCGCGGTGCGCCCGCGCCGAGCTCGCGATCCCTCGCCCAGAGCAGGAGGTTCACGGCCCCGAGCACGAGCAGCAGCGTGCCCCAGACCGCCGGACGTCCGAGCGCGGGGAGCTCCTCGCGGCGGGCGAGGACCGCGATCGTCGCCGCCGTCGCCAGCGTGGTGCCGGGCACCCCGACCGCCACGCGGGCGTCGAGCAGCACGACGAGCAGCAGGCCGGCGGCGCCGCCGAACGCGGCGCCGGCGGTGCGCGTGACGTCGAGCCCCGTCCAGCCTTCCTCGGCGCCCAGGACGCCCAGCCCGACGCCCGCGAGCACGATCGCGGCGCCCCAGGGCCCGTCGTCGCGCCCGCAGGCCGCGGCCGCGAGCAGCAGGACGACCGCCAGCGCGAGCGGCACGCGCTCCAGCGGCAGGCGATCGGCCGCCGTCAGGGCGAGCACGACGACGCCGCCCGGCAGGTACGTCGCGGCGCGCGGGGCGCGCGCCGGCTCCCGGCGAGCGCCGCGGGGGCTCATCGGCGAGCCGGCCGCCGCCGGCGGGTCACTCCCACTCGATCGTGCCGGGCGGCTTGCTCGTGATCTTGAAATAAAAGAGAAGCGCGCTCGCATCGAGCAGATAAATGCAACTGCCAGCGCTGCTAGGGCTACTTACGATAAAACAATAGCAGAAACTAAAGCTATTCCAGATGTTACAGCAGA
>JALRCL010000947.1 GCA_023268575.1 Patulibacter sp. | reverse complement strand
GACGTAGCGGCCGCCGTACGGGCCGTAGCGCCGCTCGACGCCCTGCTCCTGGATCGGGGTGCTCATGCGGTGAACCTCGAAGTCGAGGGCGGGGCCTCGTCGGGGGTGGCCGCCGGGAGGACCTCGGCGGCGGAGGCCTCGGCAGCGGGTGCGTCGGGGCCGCGTGCCTCGCCGTCGCCCCCGGGACCGGCGTCGGCCGGCGTCGGCCCCTCGGGCTCGGCGATCGTGCGGGCGCCGTGCGCGGCGGCGATGAACGCCTCGACGAGCGCCGGGTCCTTGCGGCCCGGGGCCGCCTCGGTGCCCCCGGCGACGTCGACGCCCCACGGGAAGGCCGTGAGGATCGCGTCGGCGACGTTGTCCGGCGTCAGGCCGCCCGAGAGCAGGAGCTTCGGCGCGCGTTCCTTCGGCGCCGCGCGGCGGACCTTCGCCAGCTCCCAGTCGAACGCCTGGCCCGTCCCGCCGGGACGGCCCTCGACGAACGTGTCGAGCAGGTGGAACTCGGTGTGGAACGGCCGCAGCGCCGTGACGTCGGCGGCGTTGCGCACCCGCGCGGCCTTGATGACCTTCGCGCCGGTGCGGCGGGCGACCTCGCCGCAGAACTGGGGACCCTCGTCCCCGTGGAGCTGCACGAGCGTCAGCTGACACGCCTCGGCGGCGCGCTCGATCTCGTCGAGCGGCGCGTTGACGAACACGCCGGCGACCTCGGCCCGGCGCTTCAGCGACGCGCCGATGAGCTGCGCCTGCTCGAAGCCGACTCGGCGACGGCTCTCCCGCCAGAAGATCATGCCGACCGCCCAGGCGCCGTGCTCGACGGCGTGCTCGGCGTCCTCGAGGCGCGTGACGCCGCAGATCTTCACCCGCGTGGACGGCTCGCGGCGCTTCGGCGGCGGAGCGTCGGTGTGGCCGGCCGCGGGGCGGACCGGGCGCGGGCGGGCGGGCGGCTGCGGGGCGGGATCGACCACGTCGACCCATGGTAGGGACGCGCGGGCGTCGACACCGCGCGGCGGGCGTCGGCCTCCCGCCGACGCCCGCCGCGGTGCCCCGGCGACCCGTCCGGGGCCGCCGGGGCCGGGCCGACCTACGGGAGCTGGAACTCGTCCGGCGCCTGGGAGTCGCCGGAGGTCGAGGACGAGGTCGAGTCCGGGCGACGCCCGAGGGTGACCTTCAGCTTCTTCTCCTGCGAGCCGCGCCGCACGACGACTGTCACCTCGTCGCCGGGCTTCTTGCCGGTGATCGCCTGGTTGACGTCCTCGGCCGAGGTGATCTTCGTCCCGTCGACCTGCGTGATGACGTCGCCGCCGATGACGAGCTGGCCCTGCGAGGTGTTGACCGTCGCGCTGCCGGCGCGCAGGCCCGCCTTCTGCGCCGGGGAGCCCGGGTTGACCTGCTGGACGATCGCGCCCTCCTTCGTCACCGGCCGCAGCTGCTCGGGCAGGCCTTCGGGGAAGTCCGATGCCGAGATGCTCGAGACGCCGAGGTAGGCGATGTTCGCGTGACCGTCCTTCTTCAGGTCGGGCAGGACCTGCTTGACCGTCTCGATCGGGACGGCGAAGCCGATGCCGACGCTCCCCTGGCTGGAGCCGGAGGTCGCGATCTGGCTGTTGATGCCGATGACCTTCCCGGCGCCGTCCAGGAGCGGGCCGCCCGAGTTGCCGGGATTGATCGACGCGTCCGTCTGGATGACGTTGTCGATGCTGAAGCCGCCCGGCCCGGTGATCTGGCGCTGCTTGGCCGACACGACGCCGGTCGTGAGCGTCCGGTCCAGGCCGAACGGGTTGCCGATCGCCAGCACGGGATCGCCGACCTGGACGTCCTTCGCCGATCCGAGCTCGAGCGGCTTGAGGTCGAGGCCCTTCGGGTCGACCTTCAGCAGCGCGATGTCGTTGGAGTTGTCCTTGCCGACGACCTCGGCCGAGGTCGACTTCTCGTTGGAGAAGGAGACCTGGACCTTCGTGGCCCCGTCGACGACGTGCTCGTTCGTGAGGATGTAGCCCTGGTCGTCGATCACGAAGCCCGAGCCGGTGGCCTGCCCCTCCTGGGTCTGCGGCGCCTGCCCGAAGAGCGACTGACTCGCGCTGCGCTGCTGGACGGTGGCCTCGACGAGGACGACGCCCGGGGCGTCGCGCTCGTAGATCTCGCGGGCGGTCGGGGCGCCCTCCTCGCTGGAGGCGTTCGACGCCTGGGCGATCGGCGCCTGGCGCAGGACGGTCGTCGTCGTTCCGTCGCCGCCGACCCCCAGCGCGCCCGCGCCGAGGGCCAGGCCGGCGCCCAGGACGGCCGAGACGCCGACGACCGCGGGAGTGGCGAGCTTGCTCATGACCGCCAGTATGCGCGGTGTTCCCTAAGGCGATGTGAAGCGCATCTAGGAGGTCGCTGGGCGTCGCCG
>JALRCL010000937.1 GCA_023268575.1 Patulibacter sp. | reverse complement strand
GCCGCAGAGGTCGATGTCGGCCTCCGGCGCGTCGGCCATCACCGTCAGGGGGCCGCCGAGCCGCGGCGGCAGGACGTGCTGGAAGCGCTCGACCCGATCGGCGAGCTCAGGCTGGCGCTCGCGGACGATCTCCTTGGCGCGCGCGAGCTTGCGCGGCGTCATCCGGGTCCCCTCGGGGTAGATGAGGATGCCCTCGTCGGGGCCGAGGTCCACGGCGAGCCGCCGCAGCTGCTCGAGCTCCCGGCCCGTGTCCCCCGAACCGCGGCGCACGAAGTACGTCGGCACCAGCTAGCCGCCGAGGTCGAGCGTCGGGATCATCCGCAGCTCGCGCTTGACGACGAACCGCAGCCCGATCCCGTGCGGCCGCGCGAGGACGACGTCGGGGAGGGTGTTGTCGATGATGCTCGCGTGGCGCACGAGGTAGATCGCGCGCCCGGGCCCGGCGAGCTCCTGGCCCTCGACCTCGAGCCGCAGCCCGAAGAGGCGCCGCACGCCGGCGAGGTGCCAGCCCGCCCACCACATCCGCAGCCGGTAGAGGCGCCAGCGGCGCGTGTGGCTGTCGCGTCCGAGCCCGGCGGCGCGGATGAGGAGGACGCGCGTGAGCCCGAGGAGGTCGCCGAGGAGGAACCACCAGAGCATCGCGACGAGCCGCAGCGCAACCCACGGCTTGCGCCGACGGAGCCAGAGGGCGACGTCGACGACGAGCGCGCCGAGCAGGAGCACCGGTGCGAGGACGGTGACGAGGACGAACGCGACCAGCTCGGCCGCGATCCCCCGCGCGCGGCGGAGGTAGCGCGTCCCGCGCGGGCTGTCGTCGGGCAGCAGCGGACCCATGGAGGGCGCCAGCCTACGCGGGCGCCGTGCCGTCCCGGAGCGCCACGATCACACCGCGGTCCAGCGGCCGTCGACGCGGCCCAGGACGAGCTGCTCGCGACGGTCGCCGTCGACGATCTGGAAGGTCGCGCGGTCGTCGTCGACGCCGGGGCGGTCGTCGACCTCGACGAGCACGAGCTCGACGGCGGAGGGGTCCAGGCCGCGAGCGGCGGCGGCCTCGCGGGCCGCGGCCTCGAGGTGGGAGCGGTCCCAGCCCTCGTCGGCGGCGTGCGCGGCGGCCAGGGCGTTGTTCGCTGCGCGGACGCGAGCGAGCACGGCGTCGATCTGCGCGTCGGCACGTCGCCGGCCGGCGACGAACCCCGTGACGGCCAGGAGCACGACGACGAGGAGGACGACGAGGACGACGATGCCCACCACCGAGACGGCCAGTGGCACGGCGGCCGGCCCGGTGGTCGCGATCGGTCCTGTGGAGGTGGCGGCGACGGCTGCGAGCGGCATCACGCCAGATGCTACGTCGCCGCACGGCGACGTGACGTCGCCGGTCGTGGGCCGAGCGCGCGCTGCGTGACGAGCGCGGGCTCGGCGGTCAGGCGGCCCGCGGCAGGCCCTCGCGCTCCCGCAGGAACTCGCCGATCTTGCGCTTGACGCGCTGCAGGGCGTTGTCGACGCGCTTCGTGTCCGAGCCGAGGGTCTCCGAGATCTGCTCGTAGGTGCGGCCGCGCAGGTACAGCGCGAGCACCCGCGACTCGAGGTCGCTCAGCAGATCGGGCACCGACGCCACGAGCGCGCGCAGCTCGTCGCGGTCGACCGCCAGGCGCGCTGGGTCGTGCTTCGCCGGTCCGGCGATGACCTCGTGCAGCGTGCCCTCCCCCTCGCTGGCGCCCGGGGGCGGCGAGGAGAGCGAGACGGCGTCGTTGAGGAGCTTCGCCTTGTGCCGGTTGTCGGCCTTGATCGCCGTGATCATCCGCCGCGTGATGCAGAGCTCCGCGAAGTTGCGGAAGCTCGACTCGCGGTCGCTGCGGAAGTCCCGGATCGCCTCGTACAGGCCCATGAGGCCGTACTGGACGAGGTCGTCGCGGTCGCCGCCGCTCAGGAAGAAGGACGACGCCTTCAGGCGGACGAACCCCTGGTAGCGGCGGATGAGCTGATTGGTCGCCTGCTCGTCGCCGCGCTTGGCACGGGCGATGAGGAAGGAATCCTCAACCTCACGTCGAGATCGAGGGTTAATCGAAGTTTGTGCCACGAGAAGCCTTTCCGACTCGCCTCCACGCGAGTCTTGAAGCCTCGTAGCGCGCGCCTCCCACGGCGCTATGAGTCCAGATACAGGTCCTGCGTCGTCATCCTCGTCCACCCTCGGGCCCGGTCTCGACCTCAGGTCGACGGTGATGACGGAGGCGACTGTGTCAGACGTTATGTGCCGTTGTCAAGGGTTCCTCGTCGCTGCAAGATCTCGTACAGGAGGATCCCGGTGGCGACGCTGACGTTCAGGCTGTCGATCCGGCCGTGCAGCGGCAGCGCCACGAGCTCGTCGCACGTGCGGGCCACGCGGTCGCGCAGCCCGCTGCCCTCGGCCCCCATCACGAGCACCACGCCGCCCTCGTACTCGGGCTGGTCGTAGGGCACCGGGCGCCGGTCCCCGGCGCCCTCGCCCGCTGCGCCGTAGATCCACGCACCGGCCTGCTTGGCCTGCTCGAGCGCGTCGGCGAGGTTGCGCACCTCGGCGATCGGCAGGTGCTCGACGGCCCCCGCGGAGGCCTTCGCCGCGGCCGGCGTGACGCCCGCCGCGCGGTGGCGGCAGAGGAGCAGGCCGGTCGCCCCGGCGCACTCGGCGGTCCGGGCGATCGAGCCGACGTTCTGCGGGTCCTGGACCTCGTCGAGGGCGACGAGCAGCGGGCGCTCGACCGCCAACAGGTCCTCGAGGTCGACGTAGGGGTACGGGTTCGCCGCGGCGGCCACGCCCTGGTGGTCCCCCGTGCCCACGAGGGCCGTCAGCTCGTCGGCCTCGACGGTGCGCGCGAGGTCGCGGTCGATCCAGGCCTCGGCCTCCTGCGCGGCGGCCGTCGCCCAGAGCGCGTGGATCCGCCGTCGATCGGCCCGCAGCAGCTCGTGCACGGCGTTGCGCCCGTAGAGGACCTGCCCCTCGGCGGGGAGGCTCCGCGGCAGCGGCGGCGCCTCCGCCTGCGGCTCGCGCTCGACGCGGGGGCCGCCGGGACCGCGGTCGCGCGCACCGCCCGGCCCGCGGCCGTCGGTGCGGCGCCCGCGTCCGGGGCCGCCGCCGGGGCCGCCGCGGGATCCGCGATCGCCGCCGTCCCACGACCCGCGCCCGCCCCCGCGGGGCCCGCGGTCCTCCCACGACCCGCGCCCGCCGCCGCGAGGGCCACGGTCGCCGTCGCTGCGCCGGTCGCCTCGCGAGCCGCCGCCGGACCAGCCGCGCTCGTCGCGGTCCGCAGCGCCGCGGCCCCGGCCATCGGATCGGCCGCCGGCGCGCTCGGGCCCGTCCCAGCCGCCGGAGCGGCCACCACCGGACCGCTGACCGTCCCAGCCGCCGGAGCGGCTACCACCGGACCGCTGACCGTCCCAGCCGCCGGACCGGCCACCACCGGACCGCTCGCCGTCCCAGCCGCCGGACCGGCCACCACCGGACCGCTCGCCGTCCCAGCCACCGGACCGGCCACCACCGGACCGCTCGCCGCCGCCCCAGCCGCCGGATCGGCCGCCACCGGAGCGCGCGCCATCCCGACCGCCGGAGCGACCGCCAGCCGCCCGGCCGCCGCCGCTGGGCCGGTCGCCGTCACGATCGCCAGCACGGCCGCGTCCGCCGTCCCAGCCGCCGGCGCGGTCGTCCCCGGAGCGCCGACCGCCGTCCCGGCCGCCGGACCGCCCGCCGCTCGGGCGCCCACCGCGCCCGCCCGACCGGCCGCCACGCGGGCCTCCCCCGCCCTGGCGGCCCCGGCCGCCGTTCTTCCCGGGTCCCCGTCGCTCGGTCATGCCTCGCTCCTCACGAGTCGGGCGCCCTCGGCGCCGTCGCGCACCGTCCAGCCGCGCTGCGCGAGCTCGTCGCGCAGCGCGTCGGCCGCTGCCCAGTCCTTCGCGGCACGGGCCGCCTGACGACGCTCGAGCAGCGCGAGCGCGTCGGCGTCGGGCCCGTCGTCCGCCTGCAGCAGGTTCTCGAGCCCGAGGAGCCCGAGCATGAGCCGCAGGTCCGCGTCGCCGGTCGCGGCGCCCTGGGCACCGCGCCGGTTCGCGTCCCGCACCCACCCCCACAGGTGGGCCAGCGCACCAGCGGTGTTGAAGTCGTCGGCCAGCGCGGCGAGGAACGCCTCCCGGTGCGCGGAGAGCTCCGTCGGCGAGTCCCCGGGCTCCAGCTCCCGGGCCGCCTCGCGGATCCGCCGCACGCCGGCCTGGGCCTGCTCGATCGTCTCGTCGGAGAACTGGACCGGCTGGCGGTAGTGCGCGCCGCAGAAGAGCAGCAGCAGCGCGTCGCGACCGACGGCGGCGATCGCCTCGTGCAGCGGCGTGACGTTGCCGACGGACTTCGCCATCTTCTCGCCGCGCAGCTGGAGCATCCCGTTGTGCATCCAGATCTGGGCCAGCTCGGCGTCCCGCGCGCAGCGCGTCTGCGCCGCCTCGTTCTCGTGGTGCGGGAAGACGAGGTCGCTACCGCCGCCGTGGATCTCGAAGCCGACGCCGAGCAGCGACTCGGCCATCGCGGAGCACTCGATGTGCCACCCGGGCCGACCGCGACCCCAGGGCGCGTCCCAGGCCGTGTCCTCCCCGGGCTTCGTCGCCTTCCAGAGCGCGAAGTCGAGCGGATCGTCCTTCAGGGACGAGCGATCGTCGCCCTCGCCCTGGTCCATCTGGTCGACGTCGCGGTGGCTGATCGAGCCGTAGCGGTCGTCGCGCCGCACGCGGAAGTACACGTCGCCCTCCGCGGCGTAGGCCGCGTCGCGCTCGATCAGCGCGGCGATCAGATCGATGATCGCGTCCATCGACGTCGTCACGAGCGGCTCGTGGTCGGGCCGGCCGAGCCCGAGCAGGTCGGTGTCGGCGCGGTAGAGGTCGCCCATCTCGCGGGCGAGGTCCGCGGAGGGGATCCCCTGGCGGGTCGCGGCCGCGTAGATCTTGTCGTTGACGTCGGTGAGGTTCGCCACGAGCGTCACCTCGAGGCCCTCGTGCTGGAGGAACCGCTTCAGCAGCGCGTAGACGACGAACGGCCGAGCGTTGCCGACGTGGATCCGGTTGTAGACCGTCGGGCCGCAGGCGTAGATCCCGACCTTGCCCGGCTCGCGCGGGGTGAGCGGCTTCAGCGTCCCGCTGGCGGTGTCGTGCAGGTGGATCGTGCGCACGCCGCCGAGGCTACCGGGCGGCCTGCCGGCGCCTCCGCCCCGCCGCACGGCGAGGACGGCCGTTCGACGCGCCACGACGCGGCCGGCGGGACGCGCCGGACGGTGCCCCGCCGCCCCGGCGAGCGACTCCCGGCGTGCGTCCCGGGCGGTCCGGGCCAGAGAGGGCGACCCCGGAACGGCGACGGGCCGCCCGAGGGCGGCCCGTCGACCAGGTGCTGCGCAGCGGAGCTCAGTCGCCGGAGGAGACGCCCTCGCCGGTGCGCACCGCGACGTCGTCGTGGCGCTGCGACTCGCCGGCCGGCGTCGCGCCCGCGCGGTACGGGTAGGGGTTGGACTCCTCCTCGCCCTCCTCGAGGTACACCGCGTCGGCGTTCACGGCCCACAGGTCGTGCTCGGCGCCGAAGACGTTGTCCACCGCGCGCATGGCGGTGAGCATCGAGTGGTCGGAGTTGTTGTAGCGGTGCAGCCCGTTGCGGCCGACCTGCTGGAGGTTCTCGACGGTCGCGAGCCAGTCGGCGATGACCTTGACGTTCTCCTTGTAGGAGTCGTCGTAGACCGGGTAGGCCTTCGGCACGCGCACGACGTAGCCCTTCTCGACCTGCCCGGCCTTCGCCAGGCCGATCTGCTCGAGCTCGCGGGTCGCGAGCGCGACGAGCTCCTCGTCCGGCGCGTCCCAGAGCTCGTCGCCCTTGAAGCAGAAGTACTCCATGCCGACGCAGGCCTTGGTCTCGTCGGGGACCATCCACGGCGACCAGGAGCGGAAGTTCTGGATCCGCCCGACGGTCACGCCCGGCTCGTGGATGTAGATCCAGTTGTCCGGGAAGAGGTCCTCGCCGTCGATGACGAGCGAGACCGTGAGGAAGTCGCGGTACTCGAGCCCCTCGGCGGCCTGCTTGACGGCCTCGGGCGCGCCGTCGGTCATGCGCAGGAGGTTGCGCAGCGGCAGCGAGCTGATGATCTGGTCGAACTCGGTGACCGTCTCGCCGCCGGCGGTGACGGCGGTGATCCGGTTGCCCTCGAGACGGAGGCGCTCGACCGGCGTCTCCATCGCGATCTCGCCACCGCGCTCGGCGATCGCGCCGGTCATCTTCTCCCACATCTGGCCCGGGCCGTAGCGGGGGTAGTCGAACTCGGTGATGAGCGTCTTGATGTCGCCGTTCTTCGACGGGAAGAACGCCTCCTTCGCCGCCGTCCAGAACGACAGGCCCTTGATCCGCTGCGCGGCCCAGTCCGCGGACAGCTCGTCGCAGGGGCGGCCCCACACCTTCTCGGTGTAGGTCTTGAAGAACAGCTGGTAGAGGCGCTTGCCGAAGCGGTTGGAGACCCACTCCTCGAGCGTCGTCTCCGGCTTGCGGCGGAACGGCTTCTTCGCGACGGCCCAGAGGTACGACAGACCGGCGCGGGTGAGCTCGACCGGGCCGAGCTTCTTGATGACGTCCATGCCCTCGAGCGGGTACGCCAGGAACTTGCGGTTCCAGTAGATGCGCGACATCCGCGGGCGGCGGAGGAACTCGTCGCCCATGATCTCGTACCAGAGGTTCTCGACCTCCTTCACCTTCGTGAAGAAGCGGTGCCCGCCCAGGTCGAAGCGGTAGCCGTCGCGCTCGACGGTCATCGCGATCCCGCCGACCTGGTCGCCGGCCTCGTACACGACGACGTCCGCGTCGCGCTTGGCCAGCAGGTACCCCGCGGTCAGCCCGGCCGGGCCGCCACCGAGCACGAGGGTGCGTCCCTCGGGGCCGGTCGGGTCGTTCTGGGGGGTGCCGTGCATCGGAACTCCTGGGTCGGGGTCGCGGTGACCGCGAGGGCTGAGCGGTGCGATTCGCGCGGTGACGTGGGACCTGGGTCAGGCCGCCACGGACCGCGAGAACGCGAGGCGAGCGCTCACGGATGAGTACCCCGTCGCGGCCTCGTGGTCACGGGCGAATCACGAAGAGTACGCCAACGACGCCGCGCCGGAGGCCGGTGACCGGTCGCGGACCGATCATCCGCAGCCGCGGATCGGCCTCCAGGAGCGCCTCCCACGCGCGCGTGCGGTCGGCCACCAGGCGGGTCCAGGTCCCCGTCCAGTTGCCGGCCGAGAGCACCGGGACCGCGAGCAGGATCCGGCTGCCGGGGCGCTGGTCGGCGATCAGGCGGTCGGCGACGACCCACGGTGCGGCGGCCTGCAGCCGGTCGACGGCGTGGCGCCAGTCGAACATCCGCACGTCGCGCTGACGCCCGAGCGAGGTGGCGTAGCGCAGCCCCTCGGGGGCGCCGCGTCGACGCAGGTCGTAGGCGATCACCGGGAGCTGCTCGGGGTGCGTGCTGACGACGAGGTCCCCGGGCCGCAGCTCGGTGGCCACCGCGTCGGCCATCGCCGCCGGCGTGCCCTTGCCGCGCAGCCGGTCGCCCTGGTCGTCGAGGCCCCAGACGACGAGGAGCAGGACGAGCACCACGACGCCGAACCGCCCGCTGTGGGTGAGCAGCAGCCCGCCGAGCAGCACGGCCGGCCCGACGAGGACCGCCATGTAGCGGTTGGCCCAGGCGGGGCTCACCTGCGAGCCGAGCCAGGCGAAGAGCAGCGTCGCGAGCAGCAGCGTCGCCAGGACGACCGCGTGGGCCCGCAGCGTCGCCGCGCGCTCGGGCGCCGGGAGGACCGGCCCGCTGAGCCGCCCGCGGGCGGCGGCCGAGAGCGCGACGCCCGACGCGACGAGGCCGACGAGGAAGATCGTCGCGGTCATCTCGGGCTGCGCGATCGAACCGAGGCCCTCGAGCGCCATCTCGAGCGTCGGGCGCAGCGACCACGGCGCACCGGTCTCGCGCGCCTGACGGGCGAGGGTCGGCAGCCACGGCAGCCAGGCGACGCCGGCCGCCGCGTGGATGAGGAAGCCGATCCGGACGACCCGCCGGCGCGGGGCGCCCGCCGGCACGACGAGCGCGCGGGCACCGACGGCCAGCACGCTGCCACCGACGAGGAAGACGCCCCACGAGTGGGTGTAGAGCAGGGCGATCGCGATCAGCGCGAGCCCGACCTGCCAACGACGGGCGCCCTCGTCGAAGACCCGCAGGTGCGCGGCGGCCACGAGCAGCGACAGCAGCGCGACCATCGCGTACATCCGGGTCTCCTGCCCGAAGTACGTGAGGAACGGCAGCACGGCCGCCAGTGCGGCAGCGGCGACGCCGGCGGGGCGCCCCAGCGGGCGCTTCGCGACGAGGTACGCCAGCGGGACCGTCGCGACCGCGAACACCCCCGAGAGCGCGTGCGCGGCGCGCTCGCTGTCGCCGAACAGCTGCAGCCAGCCGTGCAGCAGCAGGTAGTAGATCGGCGGGTTCCCGTCGCGACCGAGCGCGTCCGGGATCTCGTGGAACGGGTAGTTCGCGACCCCGACGGAGATGCCCTCGTCGATCCAGAACGGCGCGTCGATGTTCCGCGTCCGCAGCCAGGCGCTGTAGAGCAGGAGGGCGAGGACCGCGACCCATGCGCCGGGGCCGACGAGCCAGCGCCCGGCGGCGCCGGCGCGAGCCCGCAGCGCTTCGCCGGTCATCGCCCGAGCTCCGCCCCGGGCCGGCAGGCGACCTCGATCTGCCACCAGCGGGTGCGCACGATCGTTCGCAGGCCCTGCAACGTCGTCGTCTCGGGCTCCCGCGACCAGCGGTAGTAGCGCCACGGGCGGAAGAGGACGACCGGCCCGCCCCGGGGCTGGAACCCGACCTGCCGGGCGTGGAGGTCCAGCTGCCAGGCGACCTGGGGCACGAAGAAGCGGTTCGTGAACGGCGCCCCGCAGCGCTTGAGGGCCGCGGCACCGCCGGCGGCCTCGATCGCGCGGGGCAGGTCCTCCATCGCCCGGGCCTCGGCGATGACGCGGCTGGCGTCGTCGGGGACCTGTGCGATCGCCGGACCGGCGGTCAGCCCGACGAGCAGCGCGCCCACGGCGAGCGTCCCGACCGGCGGCAGCCGCTGCCAGAGGACGCCGACCGCGATCGCCGCGCCCACGAGCACGAGCGCCACGGCGGGGATGAGGTAGCGCTCGTTGCCGGAGTAGCCGGCCTCCGTCATCAGCGCCACGAGCAGGAACCACGCGAGACCCAGCCCCGTGGTCAGCAGGCCGCCGGCGAGCGGATCGGCCGGGCGGACCGCGGGAGGATCGCCGACCGCGCGCAGGAACCGGCCAACGGCGGCGACCGGGCCGCCGGTGGCGGGAGAGCCGGTGGTGGCCGACCCGACGGTGGCGCCCGGCGCGGCGGCGGCACCCGGGGCGGCGGCGGCACCCGGGGCGGACGGCGTCGCGCCCGGCGGCGCGGGCGTGCGGCGGCGCAGCACGAGCAGCACGAGCGCGGCGCCGAGTCCGACCCAGATCGGCCACGGCGACATCCGCAGGAAGTCCTCGAGGATCGTCAGCGACGGCCGATCGGTGAGCGCCGCTGCCCCGGGGTCGGGGTTCTGCGCGCGCGTCGCGGCGCGCCACCAGTCCCCGGAGCCGATCTTCTCGGGCACGAGCCACGCGACGGGGATCGTCGCCAGCAGCGCCGCGAGCCCCGCGCGGCTGCGCCAGCCGGACCGCCAGGCGAGCAGCGCGACCCAGGCGAGCAGGAACGGCCAGGCCTCGGGCCGCAGCATCGCCGCGCCGAGGCCGGCCGCGAGCGCCCACCCCCGGCGCCCGTGGACCTCGGCGAGCACGGCGCCCAGCACGCAGGCCACGAGCAGGCCCTCGCTGTTGACGAGCCAGCCGTGGCGGAACCACCACGGCTCGAGCGCCAGCGGCAGCGACGCCACGAGGCCGGCGACGGTCCCGCCGTAGCGCCGTGCGAGCGCGAACGCGATCAGGGGCGCGCCGAGCGCCCCGGCCCGGCCGACGACGATCCACGCGTCGGGCGCGATCCCCAGCGGAGCGGCGAGCGTCGTGATCGCCACGGGCAGGGGCTTCCACGACGGACCGGTGGCCGTGACGAGGTCGCCGTGGAACGCCTCGCGGCCCCACACGATCCACGCCCACGGGTCGTACGTCGCCGTCGACGGGAGGATCAGGGAGAGCAGCGCGACCGCGAAGACGATCGCGGCGGCGATCACGGGCGTGCGAGGCATGCCCATCGGCGCGACATCGTAGCGACGGCCCCCCGGCGGCGGCGCGCCGGGACCGCCGTCCGACCGTCGGTCAGGCGCGCCGGACGAGCGTCGCGACCGCCTGGGCGACCGCGCCCTCGCGCCGGCCGACCGCGTCGAGCCGCTCGGCGGTCGTGGCCTTCACGCCGACGCGCCGCGCGTCGATGCCCAGCGTCTCGGCGAGCCGAGCGGCCATCGCCGCCTTGTGGGGCGCGAGCTTCGGCCGCGCAGCTCGAGGCGGCCGTCGTCGATGCCGCCAGCCGCAAGTGCCGCCCGCGCCATCCGGCGCATGGACTCATCCTCAAAAGCCGTGTCTTTGAGCAGAAGTCGCGAGCGCGGCACGGCACCG
>JALRCL010000930.1 GCA_023268575.1 Patulibacter sp. | reverse complement strand
GGCGTCGGCGGTGGCGACTACCAGTACACCGGCGGCACCGAGGCGCAGCCCTCGGCGCTCGCCGTCGCCGACGTCGACAGCGCGGCGCTGGCCGCCTACGAGACCGACGAGGGCGCGCCGGAGACGCCGGCCGTCCAGCAGCGGCAGCTCTCCGAGCACGACCAGCTGGGCCGCAACGAGCTCTGCTGGTGCGGCTCGGGCCGCAAGTACAAGAAGTGCCACGGCCGCTGAGCCGCTGAGCCGCGGGCTCGGCGCCGGCGGTCGCCGCCCGAGCGCCGCGCGGACCCCTCAGCCGTCGGTCGGCGCGAGCGCCGCCGGGAGCCCGTCGCGTCCGGTGATGTCGAGCTTGCGGTACGCGTGCCCGAGGTGGCTCTCGACGGTCTTGCGCGAGACGACGAGCTCGCGGGCGATCTCCTCGTTCGTGCGGCCGCCGGACGCGAGCCGGCAGACGCGCAGCTCGGCCGGCGTGAGCGCGTCGAGGCCGGACAGGACCGCGCTCCGCGGGCGCGCCCCGGTCATCCGCAGCTCGCCCGCGATCCGGGTCTCGAGGCCGTGCGCGCCCGCGCGGTGGGCGATGTCGAGCGCCTGGCGCAAGGGCGCGCGGGCCTCCGCCCGGCGGTTGTCGCGCCGGAGCAGGGCCCCGAGGTCGTGGAGGGCGGCGGCGAGCTCCAAGGGCGCCGGGCACCGCTCGAGCGTTGCGATCGCCTCGCGCAGCAGGGGCTCGCCTCGCTCGGGCGCGCCGTGCGCGGCGACGACGCCGAGGGCCCGCAGCGCGGCCCCCGCCGTCCGGGGAAAGCCCCCGCGACGGGCGACCTCGAGCTCCTCGGCCGCCGGCGTCGCGGCCTCGGCGCGTCCGGCGAGATGGCGCGCGACGGTCAGGTCGGCGCGCCACGCGACCGGGGCCGGCGCCTCGACGCGCACGGCGCGGAAGCCGGCGCCGACCGCCTCGAGCGTCGTGCACGCGTCGGCAGCGCGTCCCGCGGCCAGGAGAGCGCGGCCGTGCACGGCGCGCAGGAAGAGCACCGCGGCCACGTCCCGCATCGGCGGGGGTGTCAGCGCGAGGACCGCCTCGCCGAGCGCGACGCCCTCCGCCGCGACGCCGCGGTCGATCCGGAGCTGGATCGCCGTCATCGCGGAGAGCAGCCGCCAGAACGCGAAGCGCCCGTCGCCCTCGACCGCGGCCTCGGCCCGCGCCAGGTCCTGCTCGGCGCCGGCGAGATCCCCAGCGCGATGCCGCCCATACGCGCGCAGCGTTGCGACGTAGGCGACGGTCCCGAGCGCACCGGCGTCCTCGGCGTCGTCGAGCGCATGGGTGAAGAGCCGCTCCGCCTCGTCGAGGTCGTCGAGCCAGAGGAGCCCGAGCGCTGCCGCCTCCCCGCCGACGCCGATCTGCGCCCGGTCGGCCGGACCGGAGGCGAGCGCGGCGCGCACCCGGCGCCGGACGCGTTCGGCGGGTGCGCCGGCGACGAGATCGCGGAAGGCGAGCGCCGCGAGCAGGGCGGAGGACTCCGGTCCGCCACCGGCCGCCGGCTCCGGTGCGGAGACGACGTGGTGGCGGCCGACGGGGATCGACGAGGTGATGGCCGCCGCGTGG
>JALRCL010000888.1 GCA_023268575.1 Patulibacter sp. | reverse complement strand
GCGACCGGCAGTTCCCCTTCGCGCGCGAGCTTGACGCGCAGCGACTCGCCCTCGATGAAGGGCATGATGTAGTAGAGCAGGTCGCCCGCGGAGCCGGCGGTGAGCAGCGGGACGATGTGGGGATGCTGGAGCCCGGCCGCGGACTGGCTCTCGCGCCGGAAGCGGGCGACGACCTGCGGGTCCTCGGCGAGCTGCTCGTGGAGGACCTTCAGCGCGACGTGCCGTCCGAGCTGCAGGTCCTCGCAGCCGAAGACGTCGGCCATCCCGCCCGTGCCGAGCCGGCGCTCGACGCGGTAACGAGCATCGATGGTCTGTCCCACCCGGTTCATGGCGCATCCCCCAGGATGACGTGCGAGCGATCGTGACGGCGCATCAGCCCGATCCCTCGGCGAGCGCGGCCTGCATGACCTGCTTGGCGATCGGTCCCGCCACGGGACCGCCGAAGCCGGTCGTGTTCTCCACCACCACGGCGACGGCGACCCGCGGGCTCTCCAGCGGCGCGAAGCCGATGAACCACAGGTCGTTGAGGCCCTTGGCGATGTTCAGCTCGGCGGTGCCGGTCTTGCCGCCGACCTGGATGCCCTGCAGGGCCGAGGCGGTGCCCGTGCCCTCGTTCACGACGTCGCCCATCATCGAGCGCAGGTCGGACGCGGCGGAGCTCGACATGACGCGCCGGAACAGCTCGCCCTGGACCCGTTCCTGCACGCGGCCGTCGGCGTCGACGACCCGGTCCACGAGGTGCGGGCGCATGAGCCGCCCGCCGTTGGCGACCGTGGCGGCGACCATCGCCATCTGCAGCGGCGTGACCTGCAGCTTGTCCTGGCCGATGCCGAGGCGCCCGACGTCGACGAAGCGGCTCGTGGCCGGGATGAAGCGGCTGTTGCGCCCCCGCGCGAGGAACTCGCCGGAGGGTCGCATCTGCGCCTTCGGGTAGTCCAGCGGGGGCAGCTCGCCGAAGCCGAACCGCTTCATGTACCGCTGCATCGTCGGCTTGCCGAGGTCGTTGGCGATGTTCGCGAAGGCGGTGTTCGTCGAGTGGGTCAGGTGGTAGCGCAGGGTCGTCGTGCCGGGGTCCTCGCCGCCGGCGTTGTTCAGCGGCTGGCCGCTGAACACCTGGCCGTTGGAGCCGTCGATGAGCGAGTCCGGCGTGAACTTCCCGCTGTCGAGCGCCGCCGCGGCGGTCACGACCTTGAAGGTCGAGCCGGGGACGTACGCCTCCTGCGTGGCCCGGTTGACGAGCGGCCGCGTCGTCTCGGCCTGGTTCAGGTCGGCGAAGTACTTCGGGTCGCGGATCGCCTTGTTCGGATCCCAGCCGGGGACCGACACCATCGCGAGGACCTTGCCGTTGCGCGGGTCCAGCGCGACGATGGAACCGGGGCGACCGCCGAGCGCCGCGATGCCCGCGCGCTGCACCGCCGGCTCGAGCGTCGTGCGGACGTCGTCGCCGCGCTGGTCGCCGGAGACGAGCCGGTCGACGGCGGTGGCGAGCTTCACCGCCTTGCCGGCGAGCCAGTCGTTCTGCGAGCGCTCCAGGCCCGACTGCTGGCCGAGCGTCGTGTCGCTGTAGCCGACCGGGGCCACGAACGCGGCACCCTGCGGGTAGCGGCGCTTGTACGCGGTGGTGTTCGTGTCCCGCGACTTCTTCGCGACGCTGCGCGCGAGGGTCGTGCCGTCGGCCGCGAGGATCCGCCCGCGAGGCACCCGCTCGGCCCGGATCAGGTCGCGGCGGTTCTGCGCGTTGTCGCGCAGGCCCTGGTCCTCGAACACCGTCCAGCGCGAGCTGAACGCGAGGAGCAGCCCGAAGAGCAGGACGAAGAGCGCGAAGAGGTTGCGGATCGGCTTGTTCACGCCGGTCGCCTCGCGTCCTCGGACACGCGCAGCAGCAGCGCCAACAGGACGAAGTTCGCGAGCACCGACGAGCCGCCGTAGCTGATGAACGGCAGCGTGACGCCGGTGAGCGGGATGACCTTCGTGACCCCGCCGACGATGACGAAGACCTGGAGCGCGAAGACCGCGGTGAGGCCGGTGGCCAGGAGCTTGCTGAACGGGTCGCGGGCGAGGATCGCCACGCGGAACCCGCGGTGGATGATCAGGAGGTAGGCGAGGAGGATCGCCGCGGCCCCGAGCAGCCCGAGCTCGTTGGTGATCAGCGCGTAGATCATGTCCGTCTGCGACGCCGGCAGCAGCGGCGTGGAGACGGTCCCGCCGTCGCTGATCGTCGTCCCGAGCTCGGCCTGTCCGAGGCCGCGGCCGAAGAGCCCGCCGTCGGCCTGGGCGAAGAGCGACTGCGCCAGCTGGTAGCTCGTCCCGTACTCGGGCGGCCGCGGCGACACGTCGGCGCTGCCGAAGAGGATCGGGTCCAGCGGGGTGCGCCAGGCGGCCACGCGGTCCTGGACGTGCCCGACCCGCGAGCCGACCGCGTACGCCCCCGCCGCGAACGCGCCGAGGCCGAGCAGCGGGAACCGCAGCTTGCCGGTCGCCACGTAGATCAGCGCGAGGAACGCACCGAAGAACATCAGCGACGAGCCGAGGTCGCGGATGAAGATCAGCAGCAGCATCGCGCTGCCCCAGATCGCCAGCAGCGGTCCGAGGTAGCGCAGCGGCGGCATGGCGACGCCGAGGACCTTGCGCCCGCCGTGGATGAGGACCTGCCGCGTGTCGCGCAGGTAGCTCGCGAGGAAGATGACGATCCCGAGCTTCGCGAACTCCGCCGCCTGGAAGCTCATCGGGCCGACCTTGATCGAGAGGTAGGCGCCGTTCGTCGCCTGCCCGATCACCGGGAACCGCGGCAGCATCAGCAGGACGATCGCCCCGAGCGCGATCGTGTACCGGTAGCGCTCGAGCTGGTGGTAGTCCCGCAGGGCGATCATCGTCACCGAGAAGAGGCCCAGGCCGATGACGAACCACAGCGCCTGCGACCGGGCGAAGCTCTCGTCGATCCGGTACAGCTCCACGAGCCCGAGGCACGCCAGCAGCGCGACGAGCGGGAAGATGAACGGGTCGGCGTTCGGGGCGGTGAAGCGGATGACGAGGTGCGCCGCCAGGCACAGCCCGAGGAACACGCCGCCGATGATGAGCGACGTGTTGCCGACGAAGTCGCTGCGCTTGAGGAAGATCGCCGTGAAGCCGGCGGTGATCAGCAGCGCGGAGGGCAGGAGCGCGAGCGCCTCGCGCGTGCGCGGCCTCACGGCTTGACGACCTCGCCCCGCTCCAGCTTCGACACGAGGTCGTTGGCGTCGGCCAGCGACCGCAGGCGGTGGTCGAGGAGCCGCCGGCGCAGCGGCTCGTCGACCTCGTCGACGGGGACGGCGGACGGGTAGTTCACCGAGTAGAGCTTCAGCCCGGCGGGCAGCTCGTACGGCAGGCCGCGGTAGACCGTCACGAGCCCGCGGTGGTTGCCGACGAAGTACACGGTCTGCGACGCGAAGTACCCGCCGACGAGGACGCAGAAGAGCAGGAAGAGCACGATGAACGGCCCGGCGCGGACGCCGCGGCGCTTGCGCGGCGCGACCGGGGTCCGCGGCGTACGGGGGCCGTCCACGGGACCGCGCGCCGGCGGCTCGTCGCCGGCCGCCGCGGCGAGCTGCTCGGCGTCGACCCGTGGCAGCACCGCGGTGACCTGCTCGTGGGTCCGGGTCGGCTCCTCGTCCGCGGGCAGCTCCTCGTCGGCGGGGAGGCTCGCCGCGGCGAGCGTCGCCGGCGCGCCACCGGCGTGCTCGACGCGGAACAGCAGCACGGTGATGTTGTCGCGCCCGCCGGCCTCGTTCGCGCGGTCGACGAGCAGGTCGACCCGCTCGTCGAGCGAGCCCGGACCCGCGAGGATCGCCTCGATCTCCTCCTCGCTGAGCATCGCGGTGAGGCCGTCGCTGCAGACGAGGAAGAGGTCGTCGTCCTCGACGTTCAGGACCTCGGAGTCGATCGCCACCTCGGGCTCGGGCCCGAGCGCGCGGGTGATGATCGACCGCTGCGGATGCTCGAGCGCCTGCTCGGGCGTCAGCCGGCCCTGCCGGACGAGCTCCTCGACGAGCGAGTGGTCGCGCGTCAGCCGGGTGAGCTCCTGGTTGCGCAGGCGGTAGAGCCGGCTGTCGCCGACGTGGACGACGACGAGCTGTCCCTCGTCGACGTAGGCGGCGGTGAGGGTCGTCCCCATCCCGGCGCGACGCTGGTCGCGCAGCGCGCGCTCGTGGATCCGGCGGTTCGCCTCGGAGACCTGGTCGCGCAGGCGCTCGGCGACGGTCCCGCTGCCGGTGCCCAGGCCCTCGCGCAAGGTGTCGACGGCGACGCGGGAGGCGACCTCGCCCGCCTGCGCGCCGCCCATCCCGTCCGCGACCGCGAACAGGGGCGTCCGCGCCACGAACGAATCCTCGTTGTGGGGGCGCTGGCGGCCGGTGTCGGTCCGCTGGGCGTGTTCGGCGACTTTCAGCACGGGGGACGGGTCGTCAGTCGTCGAGGTACGTGAACTCGGTGTCGCCGATCCGGATCCGGTCGCCGAGCTGGAGCGGCTGCGGTCCGGCGAGCGGCTCCTCGTTCAGGAACGTACCGTTCGTCGAGCCGAGATCCTCCACGATCACGACCCCAGCCTGTCGCACCAGGCGTGCGTGGCGCCCCGAGGCATACGCGTCGTCGATCCGGATGTCGACCTGGCTGCCCCGTCCGATCACCGCTCCGGGGCCGATGTCGTACTCGTCACCGGGCTGGTGACCGACCGCGCGCTCGACCCGCAGGCGCGGCTCGCCGGTCCCCGCCGCACTCGACCCGTCGCCGCCCGGATCGTGCACGCCGGGGGCGAGCGCGCCGACCGCGCCGCGGCTCAGGTCCACGACGCTCGAGCGCGCGACCCAGGCGAGGAAGAGGTAGAGGACGGCGACGATCCCGAACTTCAGCGCGACCGACACCGGCTCGACGAGATCGGCGAGGGGCAGGCTCATGCGCCGGCCTCCACCCGTGCGACGATCGTGCCCAGCTCGAGCTGCGCACCCGGGCGCAGCGGCGCGGGACGGCCCGGCTGGACGGGCACGCCGTCGACCACCACGCCGTTCGTCGAGCCGAGGTCGTCGATCGTCCACCCGTCGCGACCGGGCCGGATCTCGCAGTGGCGGCGCGAGACCTCGGCGCTGGCGATCACGACGTCGCACTCGCGACTGCGGCCGACGACGCCGCCGTCGGGGCCGAGCGGCTCGCGGCGCCCCTCGAGCACGACCACGAGGCTGCGCGGCGGCGCCCCGGCGCGGGGCCGGGCAGCGCCGGGGGCCCCGCCGGGCGGGGTCGGGACGCGTCCCGAGCGCGCGCGCCGTGGCTCGGCGACCGGACCCGTCGGCTGGCGCGGGGCGGGGATCGGTGCCGCGGGCTCGGCCTGCCGCGGCTGCGACGGGGCGGCCGCGTCGGGCGCGGCGGCGTCGGGGTCCTCGTGGATCGCGGCGACGCCGTAGCGGCTCGGCGGCAGCTCGTCCCCGCGGTGCAGGCGCACGACCGGGGTGTGCGCCAGGGCGTAGCGCTGCTCGCGCGCGTGGACGAGCAGGTGGTTCGAGAGCTCCTCGAGCAGCGAGGGCCCGAGGCGGAGGATGCGCTCGTGGTCGTCGGGCGAGAGGTACACGTCGTAGCGGTGGGCGGCCCAGGTGCGGTCGAGGCCCTGGCGGCGCGTCGCCTCCATCTCCCGGGCCAGCCCGCGCGCGAGCTCAGCGG
The DNA here is from genome assembly GCA_023268575.1 of Patulibacter sp. Classification (GTDB taxonomy): domain Bacteria; phylum Actinomycetota; class Thermoleophilia; order Solirubrobacterales; family Solirubrobacteraceae; genus Patulibacter. Next base: position 5,045 of record JALRCL010000888.1, on the reverse strand, counting down.
GGGTGACCTCGCTTCGGAACAGCCGGCCGAAGGTCCCCTCGACCAGGCCGGCAAGCTTGCTCTCGATGTCGCGCAGCACAGGAGGCTCAGGCTCGGTCCCCGGATGCTACGGGGTGCGCGGCGCGCGACGGCGCGTCGGACCGCCGGCGACCGCCCGGGGGGACCGCGCGGCGACCGCTCCCGTGGTCAGCAGCAGCGCCACGAGCGGCAGCGGCGGGCCCGCCGGCGCGCCGGCCGCGCGCAGGACCGCGGCCGCGCCGGCGGCGACCGCGAGCACGAGCGCGAGGAGCAGGAGGCCCGCCGCGACCCGGCGGCCGTGCGACCCGGCGGAGGCGCGGCGCGACCCGACGATCGCCGCGGCACCGAGCACGGCCGCGACCGGCAGGACGGTCGCCCCGAGGGCCGCACCGGCCGCCGCGGCGAGCGGCGCTGCGGGCACGAGGGCGGGACGCGGGCGCGCGACGTGGACGTGCACGGCCGGCGGCGGACCGGCGAGCGGCGCGCGCCGGCGAGGCAGCGACCGGGACGGGTCGGCGACCGCGGGAGCCACCGGGACGCCGCGCTGATCGAGCGCGTCCTGCAGGGCCGCCTCCAGCTCGGCCACCGTGCCCCGCGCGGCGGGGTCCTCGGCGGCGGCCCGGTCGATCGCGGCGACGAGGTCGGGGGCGAGGTCGGGGCGGCGCGTCCCGAGGGAGGGCAGGTCGCGGTGCGCGACGAGCAGCGCGCTCGCCGGCTTCCCGGTCGCGGAGCCGGCCGGGTGCTCGCCGGTCAGCGCCTCGTGGAGGACGACCGCGAGCGCCCAGAGGTCGCCGGCGGCGTCGCCGGGCCCGCCCTCGAGCCGCTCCGGCGACATGTACGAGAGGGTGCCGACGATCCGCGGCGGCTCGCCGGGGGGCGTGGGCGCGGCCTCCGCCGCGGCGAGGCGGGCGATCCCGAAGTCGGCGAGCTTCGCCGGGGCCACCCCCGGATCGCACCGCGACCCGCCGTCGGCGTCGACCCGGAAGGCGCCGTGGGGCACCAGGACGTTGCGGGGCGTGACGTCGCGGTGCACGATCCCGCGCCCGTGCGCGTGGCGAAGCGCGGCGCAGAGCGAGACGCCGATCTGCAGCAGCTCCTCGTCGCTGTGCGTGTCCTCGGCGATCGTGCGCCGCAGCGTGTCGCCGGCGACGAGCTCGGTCACGAGCCAGACGTGCCCGCCGGCGGCGCCCAGCGCGTAGACCGAGACGACCGCGGGATGCCCGAGCCGGGCGGCCGCACGTGCCTCGCCGAGGGCCTTCCCGCGACCGTCCGCGGGCAGGCACTTCACCGCGACGGGGCGGCCGAGCTGGCGGTCGAGGGCCTCCCAGACGGTCCCGGCGCCGCCGCGGCCGAGCACGCGCACGAGGACGTAGCGGCCGAGCACGAGCTCGCCGGGCACCAGACCGCCGGGGGCGGACGACCGGCCCGGCGCGGCGGACGGCACCGCCGGCGTCGCCGCGAACGGCGGGGCCTGACGGTCGGAGGCGGCGACGGTTCCCGTGCGCACGCCTCCCGTTTCGCGCTCCGGGCCGCGGCTCCTGCACGGGGCAGGTCACCGCCCGGGGCTGCGGCGCGCCGAGGCCCACGGGCCGTCTACCCTGGTCCCAGCAGGAGGATTTCGGGCAGCCGCGGTGAACGAGGCCCCGGACCGCCGGAAGATCGACCGGCCGAGCACTGCCACCTGCCCCAGGAGCGCACCCCGTGTCGTTCTTCGACGACGACGATTTCGACGAGCCGACGTACGTCGCCCATGAGGGCGAGTCGCGGCGTGCGTCGTCGCGGCGCCCCGGACTCGGCGGGCTCACGGGCGGTGGCGCGCCGCCCGACGCCCAGACCGCGCGGGTCCGCCAGATCGTGGCCCTCGGCGCGATCGTCTTCATCCTCATCCTCCTCACCGTCGCGGTGAACAGCTGCGTGAAGTCCGGTCGCAAGTCGGCGCTGCAGGACTACTCGCGCGACGTGACCTCGGTCCTGCAGGAGTCGCGGAGCGAGGTCGCCGACCCCCTCTTCGACGTGCTCTCCTCGGGCGAGGAGGCCAACGCGCTGCAGTCCCGGCTGAGCAGCATCCGCGAGGTCGCCTCGGACGAGGCCGACCGCGTGAAGAGCTTCAGCCCTCCGGGCGACGACCGCGGCAAGGCGGCGCAGCACGACCTCGAGCTGGCGATGAACCTCCGGGCGGAGGCGCTGCGCGTCATGTCCCAGGAGATTTCCCGCGCGCTCGCGGACGCGTCCACGAGCCAGGAGGCGCTCGACGCGATCGCCGGCCAGATGCAGGCGCTGCTGGCCAGCGACGTCATCCTGCTGACCCGCACGAAGCCGCTGATCGACGAGGCGCTGCGCGACGCCGACGTCAGCGGCGCCGAGGTCCAAGCACCCCGCGTCCTCACCGACTTCACCTGGCTCGACGCCGAGGGCCTCGCCGCGAAGCTCGGGGGCGGCGGAGGCGGCGGAGGCGGCGGGAGCTCGTCGGGCGCGGTCCGCGACCGCAGCGGCGAGACGCCCGCGACGCCGGGCCTGCACGGCACGAGCATCACCGGGGTCACGATGGGCGGCACCCAGCTGAGCGCCGGCGCGTCGACCGCCGTGCCCGGTCGGAAGGTCGAGGTCCAGGTGAACAACGGCGGCGACTCCGACGAGACCCAGATCGAGGTCGGCGCGACCTTCGCGATCTCCGGCGGGCAGTCCGTCTCGACGAAGCGCGTGATCGCGACGCTCGCCCAGGGCCAGACCGCGACGGTCCCGCTGACGCTCCCGGCCGCCGTCCGCTCCGGCGTCGAGGGCGAGCTGACCATCACCGTCGGCGGCGTCCCCGGCGAGGAGAACATGGACAACAACAAGCAGACGTTCCAGGTCACGGTCGGCGGCTGAGCGCGATGGGCGGGTCGACGGAGACCTGGCAGGTCGTCGCCGCGGCCGCCGCGGCGATCGGGCTCCTCGCCCTCCTCGGCGTCGCCGTCCTGGCGCTGCAGCTGCGGCGGGTGCGCGCCGCCCAGCGCGCGGTCCTCGGCGACCTGGGGACCGCCGACCTCGTCGCGCACGCCGCCCAGCTCACCGCCCGCGTCGACGCCGCGACCGGCGAGTGGCGAACGCTCGCCGACGGGCTGTCGGCGCGGATGGGCGGCATCGAGGGCGCGCTGCTGCGCGTCTTCTCGCGCCACGGCATGGTCCGCTACGACGCCTACGGCGAGCTCTCGGGCCAGCAGTCGTGCTCGCTGGCGCTGCTGGACGTCCGGGGCGACGGGGTGGTGATCACCTCGATCCACCACCGGGACCAGGCGCGCCTGTACGTCCGCCGGATCCTCGGCGGACGGCCGGAGCACCGGCTCGCGCCGGAGGAGGACGAGGCGCTCGCGCTCGCGCTCGGCGCCGGCGCCATCCGGCGCGACGGGACGATCGAGGGCACGCCCCCCGCCCCGCGCCCGGACGGCGTGGACTGAGCGGCGCACCGCGCCGCGACGGGCCGGTGGACGCGTCGCGCGGTCGCCGCGGGGGCGCGACGTCGACGCTCGTCGTCCCGACCGGGGATCCCGGCCGGGGCTCGAACCCGTGAAGTCCCCGTGTCCATCGGCCCAGACCGGCTCGACGGCGCCGCGGCCACGGGTATCCTCCGCCGCGGAGCAGGACCATGCACGCCGGCGACGCACCAGCCACGGTCGTACCGCTCGTCCCACGGGGATCGGGCGGTGGCCCGCGCCGCGGCGCGGGCAGCGGGTCGCGACCGGCACGCGACGCCACGCCGCCGCCCACCGGCAGCTCGTCGCACGTGCTCGTCCTGAACGCGACGTACGAGCCGATACACGTCTGCGGCGTCCGGCGCGCCACCGTCCTCCTGCTGAAGGAGAAGGCGGAGGTGATCGAGGCCGGCCTCGGCGAGCTACGCGCGGAGCGCACGGCCCTCGCCCGCCCCGCCGTCATCAGACTCAGGACCTACGCGCCCGTGCCTCGGCACGGGCGTCGTCGTCTCACGAGGCGCGCGGTGTTCGCGCGCGACGACTGGGCCTGTCAGTACTGCGGCGCGCGCGGCGACCTCACGGTCGACCACGTCATCCCGCGGTCGAAGGGCGGCTCGAGCGAGTGGGAGAACATCGTGACCTGCTGCGCGCCGTGCAACCGGCGCAAGGCGGACCGGCTGCCGCACCAGGCGCGGATGTTCCCGCGCCGCTCGCCGCGGCCGCCGCACCCCTCGGTGTTCATCCAGGTCGCCTGCCCTCGGGTGCCGGACAGCTGGCACGCCTGGCTCGGCCAGGCGGCCTGACGGCGCTCGTCAGCAGGCCCCACGCCCGTGGGCGCGCCGCCGCGTGGCGTGCCGGACGGCGGCCGGCCGGCGCGCACGCGCTTCGCCGCCACAACGACGCGCGGCGCCCAGCGGGCGCCGCGCTTGACCGGGGGCCGTACGGCACCCGCAGAGTCGGACCGGTGGCCCGGTCGGGAGCTCCACGTCTCCACGCCAGTCTCGTGGGCGGGGACAACATCCGCTGGGACGAGGGCGGAACTCCTGATCCGGGATGACGCGCCGGGTGCGCGTCACCGGAGGCCGATCACGGCTGCGTCAGCGCGCAGCCACCTCCTGCGTCCCGTGGCTACTGTCGTAGATTCGGACCACCTCCTTTCTCTGGTACAAGCGGGTCGAGGCGAAGGTAGCACTGCCTGCCGACGAGGTCGAGGGGAAGGGACGCGCGGGCGGCGCTGGTCCCGGAGTTCGAGTCCTCCGGGTACCCGCGGGCGCGACGCCGCGACGCCCGCAGGGGGAGGCGCAGCAGTCGGCGCTCCGCCGGGAGGTCCGGTCGGCCTCAGCGCGCCGTCCGCGGCAGCGACCGCACGCCGGCCACGAGGAGGCGCACGGCGCTCCCGCGCGGCACCTCGACGGTGCGGCGGACCGCCCCGGTGCGCGTCGAGCGCAGGCGCGCGGCCGTCCGCCAGGACCCGCACGCGCGGCGAACCTCGATCCGCGACGCCGCGGACGGTGCGCCCCGTCCCGCGATCGTCACGCGATCGCCGCGGCGCGCCAGGCCGGTGATCCGCACGGC
>JALRCL010000811.1 GCA_023268575.1 Patulibacter sp. | reverse complement strand
GGTGATGGCGATCGGCCCGACGGCGCTCTTGCCGACGAACCCGGGTCCGAGCGCCGGTGGGTCGGCGACGACCGTCACGTTGCGGGAGGCGCTCGTGCTCTGGTCGGGGCTGCCGTCGATCGGCGAGCCGGTGAACGTCACGCCGTTGGTCAGGACCGTCGCGTTGGCCACGCCCGGGTCGATCGTGCCGCGGATCTCGTAGGACTGGGTCCCCGCGGCGCCGTCGCCGCAGCCGGAGGGGAGCGACGCCGCGTCGGGGAAGTCCCAGCGGACGCTCTGCCCGACCTGCGACGTCGGGGTCGGGGTCGCCCCGGTGAACGTCACGCCGGCGGGCAGCGTGTCGACGAGGCTGCCGCCGTCGAGCCACAGGTTGCCCGTGCTACCGGCGGCGTTGCAGCGCGCGGTGATGCGGTAGATGATCTCGTGCCCGCGGACGTAGACGGCGCTGCCGTCGGAGGTCTCCTTCGACACGGAGAGCTTCGCCGCCGCCTGCGCCTCGCCGGTGGCCGGCGTCGGCGCCACCGCGGGCGTCGTCATCGAGCCCGAGGTGAACGTCGGGGTCAGCGACCAGGTGGTGCCGTCCCAGGTGCGGTTGTTCGGCGGGGTGACGTCGAGGCTGATCGACGCCGAGTCGCCCGGCTTCAGGCGGCTGCGGTCGAGGGTGATGACGAGGTCCGTCCCGACGACCTGCGTCCCGGTGACGAGGCCCGAGAGCGAGCCGGTCGCCGCGAACGCCCACTCCGTCATCGGTGGATGGGTGGTCGCGTCGAGCGGGATCGTGATCGTCGGGTCCGCCCCGCAGTCGTCGTCGGTGCTCCCGACGACGTTCGAGCACGAGACGGCGATCGTGTACCGCGACGGGGCGCCGGAGGGCTTGGCTGATTGGGTCGCAGGGTCGATCGTCACGAGGCCGCTGACGTCGGCGGACGCCGGTGCGGCGACCCCGAGGGCCAGGAGCGGGGTGAGGAGGAGCGCCCGTCGGAGACGGTGGCCGAGGGCGCGCGACGACGGGCGGTGCGGACCGATCACGCTCCTTGTCTACCAGGAGCCGGCCGCGTCTGCGATTGCGACGGATGCCGGTCGTGCACCGTCACCCCGGGCCGGGCGCCGGCTCGTGGTCGCGCCGCGCCCGGCGCTTCCCGGCCCGGTCGCGCTTGGCCGCCGGGCGCGCCGCCGCGGGACCACGAGTCCGTCCGCCACGACTGGGCGGCCGCGGGACGCCGTTGTCGCGAGGGCGCGTCGCGGGTTCCCTAGATTGGCCCCATGGCCTTGCACCGGTCTGGTTCCGCGTTGCGCGCCCGACGTCCGTCGCTGGCGGTCAACCCGCTGCACCACCCGGCCTCGGGGGGCGTCCCGCGCGACGCCCTGCCGGCGACCAGCATGGATCCGCGGGCGGCGCAGCGGATCGTCGAGGACGAGCTGCTGCTCGACGGCACGGCGCGGCTGAACCTCGCGACGTTCGTGACGACGTGGATGGAGCCCGAGGCGCGCGAGCTCATGGCGTCCGTGTTCGACAAGAACATGATCGACAAGGACGAGTACCCGCAGACGGCCGAACTGGAGCGGCGTTGTGTGCACATGCTCGCCGACCTGTGGAACGCGCCGGAGGCGGCGAACACCATCGGCACCTCGGCGATCGGCTCGTCG
>JALRCL010000788.1 GCA_023268575.1 Patulibacter sp. | reverse complement strand
GCGGGCGCCGGACGGGGCGCGATCGAGGCGGAATCGTACTTCACGGCCGACCAGCTGCACCGCGTGCGCCGCTACCGGCGCCCGCAGGCGCTGCTCGGGGCGGGCGAGACGGCGATCCAGCTCGCGGTGCTCTGGCGTCTGGCCCGCCGCCGTCCCGCGGCGGCCACCGCATCGGAGCAGGACGAGGCGGCGCCCGTCAGCGCGCCCCCGGTCGCCGAACGCCACCCGGTGCTCGCCGGTGCGCTCGCGGGCGCCGCGACGCTCCTCGCGACGGGCGCCGCGCCGCTGCCGCTGGCCGTGCTGGCGCGCCGTCGCGCGGTCCGCGCGGGGCTGGCGACCGGGACTTGGCGGCTCTGGGCGACCGACCTCGCGCGCGCCGCAGCGCTGGAGTCGGCCGCCGGGGCGGCCCTCGGCGCCGGGACGGTGGCGCTCGTGCGTCGCGATCCCACCGGATGGTGGCGGCCCGCGGCGGGCATCGGCGTCGGCGCCTCCGCGGCGCTGACCTTCGCGGCCCCGCTGCTCATCGAGCCGCTGTTCAGCCGCAGCCGTCCCGTCGAGGACGAGGAGCTCGTCGCTGACCTGCGCGCGATCGCCCAGCGCGCCGGCGTCCGCCTGCGGGCGGTCCTCGTCTCGGACGCGAGCCGGCGCACGACCGCCGTCAACGCGTACGTCAGCGGCTTCGGCCGCTCGCGCCGGGTCGTGTTCTGGGACACGCTCCTGGAGGGCTTCGGGGCCCGCGAGACGCGGATGGTCGTCGCCCACGAGCTCTCGCACGTCGTGCACCGCGACGTCCCGCGCAGCCTCGTCTTCCTCGCGCTCGTCGCCGCGCCGGCGGCGGCCGCGACCGCCGCGCTCGCCGAGCTGCTCACCCCGCACGGCGCCGGGGCCCCCGGACGCAGCCGCAGCGGCGATCCGCTGCCGGTCTCGGTCCCCGCGGTGCTGCTGGCCGGCGCCGCCGCCGGCCTGCTGCCCGCCACCGAGATGGCCCGCCTGTCGCGGGCGATCGAGCGCCGCGCCGACGCGGAGGCGCTCGGCTGGACGGGCGACCCGGGGGCGCTCATCGGGTTCTTCCAGCGGATCGCGGTGACGAACGTCGGCGACCCCGATCCGCGCGGCGTCGGCCGGCTGCTGCACGACCTGCTCGGCACCCACCCGACCGTGCTCGAGCGGATCGGCGCCGCGGTCGCCCACGCCGACGCGCACGGGATCGCCCTGCCGCCCGCCGCGCCCGTCGTCGCGCTGCCCGCCGCCACGGACTGAGCGTGCGGGTCACGGTCATCGCCGTCGGCCGCGTGCGGCCGCCGTTCGTCGACGACGTCGCGCACTACGAGAAGCTCCTGCGGCCGTACGTGAAGCTCGACGCGATCGAGCTGCGCGACGACGCGACCGCCGAGCAGGTCGCGCGCCGCGTCCCGGACCGAGCGCACTGCGTGCTGCTGGCGATCGAGGCCCCGGCGCGCGACAGCGTCGTCCAGGCGACGTGGCTCGAGGAGCGCCGGGCCAGCGGCCGGGACCTCTGCTTCGTCATCGGCGGCGCCGACGGCCTGGACCTCGACCGCGCCGACGAGCGCGTCTCCTTCGGTCCGGTGACGCTGCCGCACCAGCTCGCCCGGGTCGTCGTCCTGGAGCAGCTCTACCGCGCCCACCGCATCCTCCGCAACGAGCCCTACCACCACTAGGGGAGAGGGACCGGGGCCCGCCCCGAGCATCGTCGAGGCGACGGCCTCAGCCGTCGGGATCGGCGTGGCTCGGGGCACCCGGAAGGGGCCGGGCCTCGCCCCGAGCATCGTCGAGGCGATTGGGACGGACTCAGGGGGCGAGGACGTCGGCGACCGCGAGGACGTGGGCGTCCGGCTCGGGATCCTCGTCGAGCGACCAGACGGCGGAGAGGACGGCCTGGACGAAGCCCCAGGCGCGGAGGCGCTCCTCGGGGAGGCCCGTGAGGGCCGCGAGGCGGCGGCAGCGATCGGCAGCGAGCGCCACGACCGCGGGTCCGAGGGGGAGCGGGTTGTAGAGCAGCGACGCGATCTCGTACGCGGGGTCGCCGCGCAGGCCGTGCGGATCGATCGCGCGCCAGGCGCCGCCGTCGCGCAGGACGTTGTGGTGGTGGAGGTCGCCGTGCAGCGGGACGTCGGGACCGGCGGTCGCCAGCAGCTCGCGCGCGACCCGGTCGGCGAGCGCCACGACGCCGCCGGGCAGCGGGTCCCCGGCGCCCGCGAGGTGCTCGGCGAGCTCGGTCGTCCGCGCGGCGAGCGTCGGCAGCGCCGCGGCCCGCGGGTCCTCCAGCGCGGCGGCTCCCGGGAACGCGGCGATCACCGCGGCCAGGACCGCGCACGCCTCCTCGTCCCGATCGGGGACGAGCGCCGCGAGCGGCGTGCCCGGCTGCAGGCGCTCGAGCAGCAGCGCCCCGGCGTCCGGCGCGGACGCGAGCAGCCGCGCCGCGCCTCGCCCGTCGGCGAGGGCGAGCCACGCCGCCTCGCTCTCGATCGTCTCGGCCCCGGGCGGCACGAGCTTCAGGACGCACGGCGTTCCGTCCCGCCGCTCGGCCGCGGCCACCCATCCGTAGCTCAGCGGCAGGGGGCGGAGGGCGTGCAGGTCCCAGTGCGCCCGCCACCGGTCGATCGTCGCGGGCAGCGCGTCGAGCCACGTCGTGGCGTCCTCGCCGTGCACGGCGGTCAGGCGCGCCCGGAACGTCGCGGGGAGTTCCACGGGTGGATCCTCGCCGACCGCTCGGCTGGGCGTCGAGCGCGCGAGGCCTCTTCCGGACGTGGCGTTCGAGGCGGTGCAGGAGATCCGCCGGGGCGAGGCGCCGACCCCCTTCGGCGTCGTCGGCGTCGTCTCCGACGCCATCGGCCACGTGGCCCGGCGCACCGCCCGCGCGCGGCTGCGCGGTCGCTGCGGACGACCCCCGCGAGCGCGCGCTGCGCGCGGGCGGGTGCCGCGCCGCCCTGCGCCCAGGCGGCTTCGTATCGTGTGAGTCGTGACCGACCCGACCATCGCCTCACCGCTGCAGCGCCTGCGCGGCGTCCTGGACGACGCCGTGCTGAACGTCACCGGTGGCGAGCGACCGCGGTCGTCCCCGTCGCTGGAGCGGCCGAAGCAGGCCGCGCACGGCGACTTCGCCACGAACGCGGCGATGCTGCTGCCGAAGATCGTCGGCGCGGCGCCGCCGATGATCGCCGAGCGGCTCACGGTCGCCCTGCAGGAGCACCTCGGGGCGGGGCTCGCCCAGGTCGACGTCGCCGGGCCCGGCTTCCTGAACCTGCGGCTGTCCGACGCCTGGCTCGACGAGGCCCTCGGCGAGGTCGTCGCCGCCGGCGAGCGCTTCGGTGCGGCGGGCGTGGGGGAGGCCGAGCGGATCATCCTCGAGTACGTCTCGAACAACCCGACCGGCCCGGTCCACATCGGCGGTGCGCGGGGCGCGGCGTTCGGCTCGGCCCTCGCGAGCCTCCTGACCTTCCACGGGCACGACGTCCACCGCGAGTACTACGTCAACGACCACGGCAACCAGGTCACGCTCTTCGGGCAGTCGCTCCAGGCCCGCGCGCGCGGCGAGGAGGTCCCGGAGGGCGGCTACCAGGGCGACTACGTCGCCGACGTCGCCGCCGAGATCCCCGACGCCGCCACCCGGCCGGTCGACGAGGTCGCGCTCGAGGGCGTCGCGCTGATGGTCGGCCGGCAGGCCGCCTCGCTGGAGCGGTTCCGCACGACCTTCGACCGCTGGTTCCGCGAGCGCTCGCTCTACGAGGCGGCCGCCGACGGCGGCGAGAGCCTCGTGGACGCGGCGTTCGGCGTCCTCGCCGAGCAGGGTCGGTCCTTCGAGCAGGACGGCGCGCTCTGGCTGCGGACGACCGACAGCGGGGACGACAAGGACCGCGTCATGCGCCGCGCCGACGGCCGCCCGACGTACTTCGCCTCCGACGTCGCGTACCACCACGACAAGCGCGTCCGCGGCTTCGACCGGATCATCGACGTCTTCGGCGCCGACCACCACGGCTACGTCGCCCGGGTCACCGGCGCGTTCGTGGCGCTCGGCGGACGGGCCGACCAGATCGAGATCCTCATCACGCAGTTCGTGAACCTCTTCGAGGACGGCGAGCGGGCGAAGATGAGCAAGCGCGCCGGCGAGTTCGTGACCCTCGACGACCTCGTCGACGACATCGGCGTCGACGCGGCGCGGTGGTACCTGCTGGCCCGCTCGCACGACACGACGATCGACCTCGACCTCAACGAGGCCCGGGCGCAGTCGCAGGAGAACCCGGTCTACTACGTGCAGTACGCGCACGCCCGTATCCGGTCGATCCTCGAGCGCGCCGCGGCGGGCGAGCGGACCGGCGACGCCGACACCGGCGCGCAGGAGGACGAGGGGATCGTCGACGGCGAGCGGCAGCTGCTGCTCGCGCTGCTCTCCTGGCCCGACGAGGTCGCCGAGGCCGCCGACCGTCGCGCGCCGCACCGGATCGCGACCTACGCGCTGGCGCTCGCGCGGCAGTACTCGGCGTTCTACCGCGACTGCCCGGTGCTCGCTGCGGGCGTGCCGGAGCCGGTCCGCGAGCGGCGCCTGGCGCTCTGCACCGCGACGGCGTCCGTCCTCGCCGCGGCGTTGGGGATCCTCGGCGTCGACGCGCCCGACCGCATGTAGTCGCGGAGGCGCCCGGAGGATCGGGCGCCGGGCACGACCGCAGGAGCGAGCCGTGTCGAGGGCCGGCTCGTGGCCTGTCACCGCTGCGTGCGCTCGCGCTCGGGCGCGGCTCAGCGCTCGATCGCCTCGACGGCGCCGCTGAGGCCCAGGTCCTCCATGAGCTGGCGCGCGTCGTTGGCCAGGCGCGTCATCTCGTGGTTGGCGACGAGCCAGCCGACGATGAGCAGCAGCACGCCGCCGACCATCGTGATCACGGTGTAGTGGTCGCGGAGGATCCGCGCGGCACCGGTGACCTTCTCGAAGGCGAGCGCCGCGCCGAGGAACGGCACGGCGAGGCCCAGGCCGTAGAAGAGCAACAGGAACGCGCCCCCACCGACGCCCTCGCGCGTGGAGGCGGCGGTGAGGATCGCGCCGAGGATCGGCCCGGTGCACGGCGTCCAGGCGATCGCGAACGCCATCCCGGCGACGATCGGCCCGCCGGTGCCGGCGCGGCGCAGCAGGACCTCGGGCCGCAGGGTGCGGTTGAGGGCGGGCACGAGCGGCGTCAGCAGGTAGATCGCGCCCATGAGCATGAGCAGCACGCCGGCGACGACCTCGAGCGTGTTCTTGCTCGAGCCGAGTGGGGCGCCGATCCCGGTCGCGAACAGCCCGAGGGCGACGAAGACGAGGATGAAGCTCAGGCAGAAGAGCGCGCTCGGACCGAGGATCGCCCCGGTTCGTCGCTCGGCCGCCGGGCGCACGGACTCGCCGCCGGTGAGCACCGAGAGGTAGCCGGGCACGAGCGGCAGCACGCAGGGCGAGGCGAACGAGAGCAGGCCGGCGGCGAACGCCGCGAAGACCGTCGGGTCGACGTCGGTGGCCGCCAGGACGCTCATCGGAACCGCTCGAGCTCGGCGTTCAGCCGCGCCCGATCCTCGTCGCTGAGGCCGTCGTCGTCGGCCGGACCCGGGCCGCCGGTCGTCGGCCCGTCGGCCTCGGTGCGCCGCCGGCGCCAGCGACGCACGAGGACCACGAGCAGCGTGGCGCCGAGCAGGAACGCGGCGGCCGGCAGCAGCCAGCGGAGCGTCCGCAGGGTGCTGCTCGGCGGGTCGATGAGGACCTGCTCGCCGTAGATGTCGACCATCGAGTCGACGATCTCGTCCTCCGTCCGGCCCTGGGCGACGAGGCGCTCGATGTGGCGCCGCTCGCGCTCGGCCTGTGGGGCGTCGGACTGGTTCAGCGGCGTGCCGCACGTGACGCACATGAGGCGCTGCTCGACCGCCTCGACGCTCGTGCGGGGCGTGGCCGCCGGCGCGCCGGTCGGCGCGACCAGGACGGCTGCGGCGAGCGCGAGCAGGACGGCGACCGTCAGCGCGACGAGCGCGCGTCGCGACGGCACGGCGACGGTCATCGGGCCGGCAGCGCCGCGTCGGGGACGCGCGCGAGCTTCAGGGCGCGGCGCAGGAAGTCGATGCTCGTCTCGCCGCGGTCGAAGGCCCGGATCCGGCCCTCGGCGTCGATGACGAACGTCTCCGGCACCTGGATCGCGCCGTAGGCGTTGGCCAGGCGGCTGCCGGGGTCGCGGACGGACGGGAACGTCATGCCCTGCTCGCGCGCGAACGCGAGGCTGTCCTCGGGCGTATCGCGGTTCGTGACGCCCAGCACCGTGCCGACGCCGGCCTTCGCGAGCGCCTGGTGGGTGCGCTCCAGCAGCGGCGCCTCGCGCCGGCACGGCACGCACCACGAGCCCCACACGTTCAGGACGACGACCTTCCCGCGCAGGTCCGCGAGGCGCAGCTCGCCCGAGGCGCCGAGCCGCGGTAGCGCCAGGTCGGCGTCCGGGGCCGGCACGACCTTGCCCGCGAGCACCTGGGCGTCGAGGGTGTCCCGCTCGTCCTCGCCCGTGCCCGGCCGGGCCATCGCGTAGATCAGCAGGGCCACGAGGGCGAGGCCGAGGAGCCCGAGCAGCACCGGCACGGCGGAGCGACGCATCGCCGAGGAACGGTAGAGCGTCCGGCCGCTCGGCGATCCGCAGCGGCGCGACGGCGCTCGCCGGCCGCCCCTGACCGGCGGCGCGACGCGCGCTCCGGGCCGCGCGGTATCCTCGCCCGCAGCGTGCGGCAGTAGCTCAGTTGGTAGAGCATCAGCTTCCCAAGCTGAGGGTCGCGAGTTCGAGCCTCGTCTGCCGCTCCTCCGGAACCCCCGTCACCGACGGGGGTTCCTTCGTTTGGGTGGGTTCCCGCAGGCGGGCGAGCGGGCCGCGGGCACCACTCCCGGCCCTGGTGGGCGCTGTCGAGTGCGGGTCTCCGTCCGAACCCGACGCAGACGCCTGGCGCCGTCGGCGGTCGGAAGACGAACCGTGGGTCCCAGTGTTAGCCGGCGAGTCTCGTCGCGAGGGCGTAGACGGCGGGCCTCTGCGATGTGGTGTATCCCCGTATATACTGAACCAATGAAGGTCGTCAAGGTCCGCCGCGTCGGCAACAGCAACGTCGTCTCGCTGCCGAAGGAGCTCGAGGCCAGCGGGTTCGTGCCCGGGTCCTCGGTGCTCATCGAGGAGACGGCTGAGGGCGAGCTGCGGGTCGTGCGCGCGGACCAGGTGCGGGAGCGGGTCGGTGAGGTCAGCCGGCGGCTCGTGAGCGAGCGGGCCGAGGCGCTGCGGATCCTCGCCGAGCACGACCCCGACGCGTAGCCGCGGGACATGGGCGACGCGGGTGCTGAGGACGACGGAGTCGTCTATCTCCTCATGGAGGACGTCCTCGAGTTCTTCGCCGCGATCATCGGAGGCACGCCGGAGCAGGCTGCCGACCAGCTCCGGGATCGGGGTGCGCTCGAGGGGGCGCTGGCCCGTCCGCGGATGCACGGGCACTACGAAGGTTCGGACATCGCGCTGCAGGGCGCGGTCCTCGCACACGGGATCGCCGAGAGCCAGCCGTTCATCGACGGAGACAAGCGCGCGGCGCTCATCGCGATGCTGACGTTCCTCGAGATCAACGGCGTGGTCGTCGAGGCCAGCGACCAGGAGCTCGCCCGCTGGATCATCGAACTCAGTGGTGGCCTGACGCCGGAACAGCTCGCTGAGCAGATTCGCGGCGCAGCGCGGTAGCGCGACTCGGGTGGTCACTTGTGACCACGGCCCGAGTTGCCCCCGCGGCACGCCCGGGGGAGCGAGTGGGACGGCGCGGGACCGGGCCGGCCGAGGGAGCCGGGGAGGTTGTCGCGTCCGATCGGGATACCCGCTGTTCCTCCCCACGATGCATCAGGGACCGACCACACGGTCCGTGCTCGCGGGATGTGGCCCGAACCCACCCGTGGCCGGGTGCTCGCCGGAGAGGATCGGCAGAACGACCACGACGGAGGACGAGGCGCATGACCACCACCACCGACGGGCTGCTGATCCGCACGGCCGAGGAGATCACCCCGGCGTGGCTCGGCGCGGTGCTGGAGCGGCCGGAGGTGCGCATCGAGGAGGCCACGCCGATCGGCACCGGTCAGATGAGCGGCACCCACCGGGTCCGCTGGCGCGACGGCGAGGCGACCGGCTCGGTCGTCGTGAAGCTCGCCTCGGAGGATCCGGCGAGCCGCGCGACGGGCGTCGGCATGGGCGCCTACGGCCGCGAGATCGCGTTCTACGGGAACCTCGCCGCGCGGCTCGGATCGCCGATCCCCGGCTGCCACCTCGCCGTCCAGGATCCCGCCGAGGGCTGGTTCACGCTCGTGCTGGAGGACGTCGTCGGCGCCACCCAGGGCGACCAGATCGCGGGGTGCACGCCGGAGCAGGCCGAGCAGGCGCTGCTCGCGCTCGCGCGCGTCCACGCGCCGATCCTCAACGACCTGCACCTCGGCTCGGAGGAGTGGCTGAACCTGCCGAACCCGCTGAACCAGCAGCTCCTGACGGCGCTGCTGCCGGGCTTCCTGGAGCGCTACGGCGAGCGGATCGCGCCGGAGCACGCCGAGGTCTGCCGGCGGCTCGTCCCGGCGCTCGACGCCTGGGACGCCGCGCGCCGGCCGCCGCTGGGCCTCGTCCACGGCGACTTCCGACTGGACAACCTCCTCTATGACGAGGCCGGCGCGGTCCGGGTCGTCGACTGGCAGACGGTCGGCTGGGGCCCCGTCATGCACGACGCCAGCTACTTCCTCGGCGGCGCGCTGGACGCCCAGGACCGGCGTACGCACGAGGAGCGGCTGATCCGCGCCTACCACGACGAGCTCCTGCGGCTCGGCGCCACCGGCCTGGACTGGGAGGCCTGCTGGGAGGGCTACCGCGAGCGGTGCTTCGCCGGGCTCGTGATGGTCATGGCGGCGTCGATGGTCACGCAGCGCACCGATCGCGGCGACGAGATGTTCGTGACGTGGATCGCCCGGGCCGCGCAGCAGGCGCTCGACCTCGACGCGCTGTCGCTGCTGCCCGAGCCGGGCGCGAAGCCCGCGCCGCTGCGGCCGGCGGCGGACGACGAGGGCCGTCACGAGCCCGGAGCAGAGCTCGCCTGGAACGAGAGCTGGTACGCCGACGCGATCGCCGCCGACGGCTCGCTCGCCGTCTACACGCGGATCGGCCGGGTGCCGAACGCCGACCGGGCGCTGTTCACCGCCGCGATCGTGCGCGCGGACGGACCGGCGATCATGGTCGTCGATGCGGAGGCGCCGCTGCCGCCGCTGGAGGACGAGCGCCAGGCGATCGACCGTCCCGGCCTGCGAGCCCACCAGGAGGTCCTCGAGCCGCTGGAGCGCTTCCGCGTGGCGCTCGAGGCGACGGGCGCCGCGCACGAGGACCACGCCGCGCCGCTGCGGGGCGCGGCGGGCACGCCGGTGCCGGTCGCGTTCGACCTCACCTGGACGACGGAGGGCGTGCCGTTCCAGTGGCGGCAGGCGACGCGCTACGAGATCCCGTGCCGCGTCGCCGGCACGGTGACGATCGACGGGGTCGAGATCGCCCTCGAGGGTCCCGGGCAGCGCGACCACTCCTGGGGCCCCCGCGACTGGTTCGCCACGGACTGGATGTGGTCGGCGCTGCACCTCGACGACGGCACGCGGATCCATGCGGTGATGCTGCCCGCGCGGCCGGGCCTGGCGGTCGGCTACGTGCAGCGCGACGGTGCGATCGACGAGCTCGAGGGCGGCAGCGTCGCGATGGAGGTCGCGCCGGACGGGCTCTTCGGCCCGACGACGATGACGCTCCAGCCGTCCGGGCTCGAGCTCACGGCGACCCCGCGCGCGTTCGGTGCGGTCCTGCTCCTCGCCGACGACGGGCGGCGCAGCCACTTCCCCCGCGCGCAGGTCGACGTGCGGACCGCCGACGGGCGGACCGGGAGCGGCTGGATGGAGTGGAACCTCAACCAGCCGGGCGACCGCCCGACCTGAGCGCGGGGCGGGCCGCGCCCGGCGCGCGACGGTCCCTCACCGCGGCTGCGCGACCGGCCGGTCGGGACGCCACGGGCCGTCGGCGCGCTCGCTCAGGTAGGGGCTGAGGTAGTGGCCGACGACCTTCCCGGCCGGCCAGGCGCCGGGACGCACGGCCGGCTCGGTCGGGGCCGGCAGCGCGCCGCTGCGCTCGCGGTCCAGGGGCATCCGCAGGTAGGCGGGGTCGTCGTCGCTGACGAGCACCGCCCGCAGGACGGGCAGGTACGGCGTCGGGCGCAGGTCCGCTCCGAGGTCGGCCAGGAGGGCCTCCGCCGCGGCGTCGGCCTGCTGGCAGGCCAGCCCGCCCTGCTTGATCGGCTCCGCCGTCGCGTCGCCGGCGGCGTAGACGCCCGGCCGGCCGACGACCCGGGCGTGGCGGTCGATCGGCAGGAAGCCCGCGGCATCGGTCGGCAGCCCGGAGATCGCGCGCGGGTGCAGCGCCGGCATCGCCACGACGTGGTCGGCGGCGATCCGCTCGCCGTCCTCCAGGACGATCGCGCCGGGCTCGACGCGCACCGGGCGCGCCGCGGTGCGCAGGACCACGCCGTGGCGGGCGAGCCGGGCGCGCGCGACGTCCGCCGCCTGCGCGCCGAAGGCGCCGAGCGGATCGGCGGCGTGGGTTACGACGACGACCTGCGCCTGGTGCGCGCCGCGCCGGTCGAGCTCGGCCGCGGAGAGCAGGGCGAGCTCGTAGAGCGGCAGCGCCCAGGCGGCGGTCGGCGCGACGAAGGCGACGGTGCCCCCGCCGTCGGCGACGACGGCGTCGAGCAGCGCGCCCACCCGTGGCGCGTCCTGCGGTCCGCGGAACGGCACCGCGCCCTCGAGCGACCGGTCGGCGCGCGCGCCGGTGGCCACGAGCAGGGCGTCGTAGGGCAGCGCGTCGCCGCCGGGCGTCCACGCGACCCGTGCGTCGGCGTCGACGGACGCGATCGTGCCCCGGTGCAGCTCCAGGTCGAGCTCGTCCGCGATCGTGCGCAGCGGCAGCGTCCACTCGGGCTCCCGCGTGAACGGTGCCAGCACCGCCAGCGGTGGGTAGCGGAAGCGCTCGGCGGGGCTCAGCAGGGTGATTCGCAGTGCGTCGGCGGACCGTCGGTGACGCAGGGCGAGGGCGGCCTCGATCGCCGCGAACCCCGAGCCGGCGATGACGACCCGCGGCGGTCCGTCGGTGGGCGAGGTGGGCATGCCCGGGAGCCTGCCGCGGCGCACCGCGGCCGGCATCGGGGGTCACGCGGACCTCGCCGCGGGAAACCACGGAGCCCGCAGGCGGGTCGGGGCCGGCGGACGAGGCGGGCCCGAGCTCAGTCGCCGGCGAGCCGGGCCTCGACGCTGGCGACCTTGTCGTCGAGCGTCTGGTCCGGCTTGTCCGTGCGCTCGTCGAGCTTCAGGACGGTGTAGGCGCGGGGGAGGCCGAGCTCCAGCGGCACGCGGTGCAGCTGGGCGACGATGCGGAGGATCGCCTCGGCGTCGCCCTCCAGCGACGTCCCCATCGCGTGCATCCGGTAGCGGACCTCGTCCTGGGCGGCGAGCCGGCGCTGGATCTCCGCGACGTAGGCGGAAGCGGAGGCCTCGGCGCGGCCGAGGCCGAGGACGGTCAGGTCTGCGGTGGCCATGCGATCACCTGCTGCATCGGAAGGGCGGAGCGGTCCTCCCCATGATGCAGGGTGTCGCCGGCGAAGAAGAAGAACCAGACGACCGCGGCGAGCATCGCGAGGCAGACGGAGATGACCATGACGACGTCGAGCACCGTCGTGACGCGGCCCGTGGTGCGCCCGTCGCGCATCGACTGCGTCCACGGCATCCGGATGACGACCTCGTCGTCGCCGCCGGTCACCCGCGTGTAGAGCCCGTTGAGCCAGGCGAGGACCTTCACCATCACGAACCCGGTGATGCCGATCGCCAGGAGGATGAACAGCACCTGGCCCATCGAGAGGTTCTGGCTGTCGGCGCGGGCGGCCGCGATGCGGATCCAGAGGTACGGGCTGCCGGCCCACATGAAGATGCCGCCGGCGAGCATGAGCACGAAGATCGCGGCCGCGCCGAGGCGCTGACCGGCGCTCAACGGCGGTCGCGGCTCCTTCGCGGTTCCCGGGCGCCGGTTGGCGGTCTGGCTCTGCGCGCTCATCCCGCCCCGATGGTAGCGGCGAACATCGGTGTTCGCCAGACGGGTCGAACAGACGCGACCCCCAGTAGGAAGAACGTCCACGCGTGGACCGCGGCGCGGGCGGCGGCGTCGCTCGGCATACTTCGAGGCCATGTCGCGGACGCTTCGGTTGACCTTCGCGATCTCCGCTGCGGTGGTGCTCGCCGGCGTGCTGCTGTACACGAGCTTCGCCGGCTCCGCCGAGGCGCGTCAGCCGAGCGAGCTGCGCGAGGCGAAGGCCGGCGTCGACTACCGCCTGACCGGGGTCGTCGTCCCCGGGACGGTGAAGCGCAAGGGCGAGAAGCTGCTCTTCCACGTCCGCGACCGCAAGGGCCAGGCGTCGGTCCCGGTGAGCTACAGCGGCCAGGTGCCGGACCCGTTCCGCGAGGGCCGCGAGGTCATCGTGACCGTCCGCCAGGGCCCGGAGGGCAAGGACGGCGCCTTCACCGGCAAGCCCGACTCGCTCGTGACGAAGTGCCCGTCGAAGTTCGACGACGGCTCGGAATCCGCCGCCACGAAGACCTCGTAGGGCCCGTATGGCCCTGCTCGGCCACGGGCTGATCGCCCTCGCGCTCGCCGTCGCCCTCTACGGGGCCGGCGCGAG
>JALRCL010000778.1 GCA_023268575.1 Patulibacter sp. | reverse complement strand
CGCGTCGGGTCGACGGCCGGCAGCGCCTCGTCGGCGAGGCCCCGGAGGCCGTCCAGCAGCGGGTCGGCGCGGCGCAGGAACGGCGGGAGCTCCCGCAGCAGCCGCCGGGCCTGGACCGCCGCGGGGCCGAGGTCGTCGACGACCGGGCGCAGCGTCCCCACCGACGTGGCGAGGGCGCGGACCGTCGGGGCGCCGGTCCGCGACAGCGCCGCCAGCCGGCCCGACGTGCCGGCCGCCTGCCGGAGCGTCGCCGGCAGCGCGTCGATCGCGCGGCCCAGGGCGACGTCGCGCGCCGCCGCGGCCTCCGCCGCACGGCGGGCCCGGGTGGCGAGCGTCCGGACCGCCGCGCTGCGGCGCCCGAAGGTGGCCAGGACCCGGCCGGTCTGGTCGGTGAGGTCGGCGAGCGCGTCGCGCTGTCCGCGCAGGACCCCCGCCACCGCTTCGACGCGGCCGACCGTCGGCCGCAGCGCGGCGAACAGCTCGCCGACGTCGGCGCCGCGCCCGTCGAGGCCCGGCCCGAGCGCGTCGAGGTTGCGCTGGACCTCGGCCCGCGTGCGGCGGTCGAGCGTCGAGAGGATCCGGTCCAGCTGGACCGCCTCGGCGGCGTGGTCCAGCGGCAGCGCGTCGCCCTCCGCCAGCGCCCCGGCCGCCGGCGTGCCGGGGTCGACCTCGAGGTAGTTCTCGCCCACGAGCGTCTTCGTCCGCAGACGGACGCGGGCGTCGCGGTGGATCGGGGCGTAGCGCCGCTCGATCGCGAGGTGCACGACGCCGGCCGCGCCGCGCGGCTCGATCCGCTCGACCTTGCCGATCCGGACCCCGGCGGCGCGGACGTCGGCGTTGGCGACGAGCTGGAAGGGATCGGGCAGGACGACCGCGACCTCGTAGCGATCCTCGGCGAGCGGCAGCCGACCGCCGGCGAGCGCGTAGAGCGCCGAGAAGACCGCCACGCAGACGGCGAGGAAGGCCACGAGGACCGCGGCCTTGCGTCCCAGGTGCGAGGTCGTCATTCGGCGCAATCCCTCTCGTGGCGGGCGTTCGGCTCGCGCAGCGCGCCGTCGACGCTGTCGACGCCGAGCACCGACTCCGCGCGGGTGTAGGCGGCGTTGGCGTCCCCGAACTTGAAGACCGACAGAGACCAGTGCAGGAACTTCTGGGTCGGGTACAGGCAGCCGGCGACCTTCGTCGTGACGCGGTCCAGCCGCGGCGCCTGGGGCGCCAGGCGCGCGAACGTCCGCTCGAGCCCGTCGGCGGTCGGGCGCAGCGCGGCGCTCAGCGGCTCCAGCGCGGTCACCGCCGGGCGCAGCGCACGGACGGCCGGTCGTGCGTCGCGTCCGAACCGCTCCAGCGCCACGAGCCCCGGCTCCAGGGCCCGGGCGACCGGCCGCAGCTGCCGCAACGCCGGGTCGACCTCGGCCGTCGCGGCGTGGACGCGGACCAGCCCGCGCTCGAGCGCCGTCAGCGTGGCGGGCAGCGCGCGGAGGCTCCGGCCCAGCGGCCGGTCGTGGCGGGCGAGCTCGTCGAGCGTCGCCCCGCCGCCGCGGACGAGCCCGGCGAGCTGCCGGTCGCGCGTGGCCACCGCACCGCCGACGCCGGCGAGCGCGTGGACGAGCGCCCGCATCGTGGTGCGCCGCTCCGCCAGCACGCGCGTCAGGCGCCGGGCGTCGTGCAGGAACGGCCCGAGCTGCGCGAACGCGGCGCGCAGCTGCCGTCCGCCATCGTCGTCGAGCCCGCGACCGAGGCCCTCCAGCAGCCGGGTCATCCGCACGCGGGTGTCGGCGTCGAAGGTGTTCAGCACGCGCGAGACGTCGACCGGCGAGGTCGTCCGCTCGGCGCTGAGGACCGTCTCCGGACCGAGCTCGCCGGCGCGCGTCGACCCGCGGTCCTCGATCGCGACGTACATGTCGTTCAGCGGGGTCTGCGGACGGATCCGCAGGCGCGCGTCGCGGTGGAGCGGGGCGTAGCGCCGCTGCAGCGACAGGGTGAGGACCGGCCGCCGTCCCTGCAGGTCGATCCGCCGCACGACGCCGACGACGACCCCGGCGATCCGCACCTGGTGGTTGACCTGGACGCCCTTGGCGTCGTCGACGGCGACCCGGACCTGGACGTAGTCGTCCCACGGCCGCTCGAACGTCTGGTTGCGGAACACGACCCAGGAGGCGAGCGCCGCGCAGAGCAGCAGCCAGCCGACCCAGAGCAGCGGCCGGCGGGCGCGGCGCAGCTCCAGCCGCAGGCGGGGAGCGATCATCGGCGGGCCTCTCGATCCTCGGGCGGGACGCCGAGGAGCGCCCCGAGGGTCCGCTTGAGCCCGTCGCAGCCGACCGAGCCGCCGGCCGGATCGGCGAGCACGAGCCGACACGGCAGCGCGTCGAGCGACCGGACGCTCAGCCCCGGCTGCATCCGCAGCAGGTAGCCGTTGGCGTCGAAGCGGCTGGCGACCGCCGAGGCCCCGCTGAACCACGGGCCGATCGCCCAGCCGTTGGCGAGCCGCGTCTCGTCGTCGCGGCGCGCCAGCCACGGCACGAGCTCGCGCAGCGAGCGGTCGACCGTCGGCTCGAGGGCGGCGATCAGCGGCCGCCCGACGGTGCTCGCTCCCCGGAGGGCGGCGACCGCCGGGCGCAGGCGCGTCAGCGTCGGCCGCGCGACCCGCAGCAGCGGGCGCGCGTCGTCGAGCGCCGGGCGCAGCGCCGCCACCGCGGGGTCGAGCCGCCGGGCGCCGGGGCGGAGCTCGTCGACGAGCGGGTCGAGGAGGTCGAGCGTCCCGCGGACCCGTCGCAGCGTGCGCTGCGTGCGGTCCTGCGCGCCGGGAGCCACGGCGATCAGCCGCCGCAGGTCGGCGGCGCGAGCCGCGGTGGCCGCGAACGTCCGCGCGCCCTGCTCGACGAGGCCGGCGAGCGCGTCGTCCTCGCGGGCCAGCGCCCCGCTGATGCGCGCCGCGTCGCGCACGATGCGCGACAGATCGCCGTTGGTACGTCCGCGCAGCGCGGCGAGCCCGAGGGCGGCCGACGCGGCCGCGGGGGCCGCCGCGTCGATCGCGCGGCGGACGTCGGTCGGCCGGCGGAACCCGCGCTCGAACTCCCGGGTCGCCACCCGCAGGGCGCGCCGCCCGCCGGGGTCGAACACCTGCAGGAGCTGGTCGACCTCGACCTGGGCGCTCGTGCGGCGCGTCGGGATCTCCCCGCGCAGCGCCTCCGCGGCCGTCCCGGGCTCGAGCTCGACGTACATGTTGCGCCCCAGCAGCGTGCGCCAGTAGAGGTGGGCGCGCGCGTCCCTGCGCAGGCCGAGGTCCTGCCCGCGATCGATCCGCATCCGGACGATCGCCCCGCGGCCGTCCGGCCCCAGCTCGACGCCCGAGACCTCGCCGACGTCCACGCCGGAGACCCGCACCGGGGCCCCCGCGCGCAGCGAGTCGGCGCGGACGAAGCGGGCGCGCACCTCCTCGCGACCGTCGGGCCACAGCGGCACGCCGCGACCGAAGCCGGAGACGAGCACGAAGGCGACGATCGCGACGAGGATCGCGCCGTTGCGAACGGTGCGCGGGCGATGCTGCCCGGGGACGTAGCGGACGAGGCGCCTCATCGGTCGCGGCAGGGCTCGGGGTAGGCGTCGGTGCGCAGCGGCGGGAGCGCCTGCGAGAGCGCGGGGCCCTGACCGCCGACCGACTCGAGGGTCGTCAGCAAGTGCAGGCGCAGCGCCGTCGCCGGACCGATCCGGTCACCGGAGGGGACGCCCTCGGTCAGCACGCCGCGCCAGCCGCGGAACCAGCGCCGCACGTCGCAGTCGCGGCGCCCCAGCTCGACGAGCAGCGGGCTGGCGGTGCGCGCGGTGCGCGAGATCGCGGGCACGACCGGGTCGAGCGCCGTGAGCAGCCGCAGCGTCGGATCGGTCGCGGCCTCGGCGCGGCGGAGCACCGGCGGGGCGGCCCGCAGTCCGGGCCGCCCGTCGCGCAGCATCCGTGCGACGGCGCGGAACGTCCGCGGCCCGCGGGTCAGCGTGTCCGCTCCCGCGGTGCCCAGGCGTCCGAGGGCGGTGAGCAGGGGGTCGGTCCGCCCGAGGTCCTCCGCGATCCGGCGCAGCGCCTCGGGCGCCACCGCGAGCGTGCCGTCCACGCCGGGCTCGTGCTCGGCGACGACCCGCAGCGCCCGGGCCTCGGGCCGCAGCCCGGCGGCGATGTCGCCGCTGACCGGGGCCGCCGCGCGGGCGGCGCCCTCCGCGCCGGCGACGAGGCCCGCGGTCGCACCGGTCCGGGCGTTCAGCGGGGCCAGCGCCGACCGCGTGCGTCGCAACGCGCGCGGCGCGGCCTCGATCGTCGCGGCGACGTCCTCGCCGTGGTCGGCGAAGCCACGGCCCAGCTCGCGGACCGCGGTCGCGGCCTCGCGCCGGCGCCGCCGGTCCAGGGTGCCGAGCGCGCGATCCAGCGGGACCGTCGCGGAGCTTTGCGTCGCGGGCAGGAGGGCCCCGTCGGGCAGCGGCGCGCCGCGCCGGCCGGGACGCAGC
The DNA here is from genome assembly GCA_023268575.1 of Patulibacter sp. Lineage (GTDB taxonomy): Bacteria > Actinomycetota > Thermoleophilia > Solirubrobacterales > Solirubrobacteraceae > Patulibacter. The sequence goes on along the minus strand of JALRCL010000778.1, from coordinate 6,507 downwards.
TCGACGAAGCGCACGCCGATCGGGCTCCGCGGGCGGACGACGACGCGGGTGTCGGAGCGCAGCGGCGCTATCCGCTGCTCGAGCTGCAGGTCGATCACGGCGCGGCCGTCGCGGACCCGCGGGTGCAGCACCTGGCCGACGGTGCGTCCGCCCATCCGCACCTGGTGGTGCGCGGTCAGGTTGTCGGCGTCGTCCAGGGCGACGGAGAGGGTGTAGTAGGCGCGGCCGGGGATCCGGTTGGGCGCGTCGTAGCCGACGGCGAGGAGGAGCGCGGCGATCGCGGTCGTCGCCACGCCGAGCGCGACGAGCGCGACGCGGCGGGGCGGACGGCCGGCGGGGCGTCGACGACGTGGGCTCACGGCGCGAGCACCTCCCGCAGGAGTCGCTGGATCCGGCCGGGCAGCTCCGCCGCCGGGCGGGCGGTGCGCGCCGCACGGGCGCCGCCCGCGGGACGGCTCCGGTCGCCGTCCGGCGCCCGCCGGGGCGAGGAGGAGCGGGCGCCGGACGACGAGGAGGGGGCGGATCCGTCGAGGCCCCGCCCGAGGGCCTCCAGCGCGGTGCGCCCGACGATCAGCCGCAGGCGCAGGACGTGCCCCAGGCCGTCCCGCTCCTGCTGGGCGCGGGCGTAGCCGTGGACGAAGCCCAGGGCGTCGGCGATCGTCCGGTCCAGCGTGGCCGTGACCGGCTCGAGCTCGGCAGCCAGCCGCGTGAGGTCGCCGGTCAGCGGCTCCAGGCGACCGACGGGGCCGGTGCCCTCCCGGCCCAGGCGCGTCAGGGCAGGGGCGACCGCACGCGCGGTGCGCAGCGTGCCGCGCGCGTCGTCGGCGAAGCCGGGGGCGCGCAGCAGCGTCTCCCGCAACGCCGGCGCCGAGGCGCGCAGCCGGCGGGCGGCGGGGACCAGGCGGTCCGCGCTGTCGGCCAGGACGCCGACGGTCCGTCCGAGCTGGGCCAGCGCCCGCGGCGCCCGGTCGATCGTCGCACCGAGCGCGGCGCGCCGGCGAGCGGTGACGCGCAGCGCCGCGTCGGCCTGGACGACGAGCTCGGCCAGGTCGTCGCGTCGCCCGTCGACGTCGCGGACGACGCGCTCGCCGGCGACGATCAGCCGCCGCATCCGCGCGTTGTCGCGCCCCAGGTCGTCGACGGTGCGGCCCAGCTCGTCGAGCGCCGGGGGCAGGTGCGCCAGCAGCGCGTTGAGGTCGGCGCCGCGACCCGCCAGCGCGACCCCCGCCTCGTTCACGAGGATCCGCAGGCGGGCCCGCACGTCCGGGGCGAGGGCGTTGAGCACGTCGTCGAGCTCGACCGGGGACGCGGTGCGCTCCAGCGGGATCGTCGACGCGGACGCGCGCGGGCGTCGGACGTCCCCCGGGTCGAGGTCGACGAACTTCTCGCCGAGCAGGTTCACGGGACGCGCGCGGGCGGTGGCGCCGGCGCCGATCGGCGCGGCCTCCTCGTCGAGGCGCATCGTCACCAGCGCGGTGTCGCGGCGCGTGAGGGTCACGTCGGTCACCCGCCCGCCGGTCGCGCCGCCGACCTTCACCGCCGAGTTGCGTCGCAGCCCGGCGGCGTCGGCGATCTCGGCCCGCACGACGTACCCGCCCGAGTGGTCGAACAGCAGCTCGCGCCCGAGCAGCACGGCTCCGACGGTCGCCGCGCCGACGAGCAGCGGCAGCAGCACGCCCCGGACGCCGCTCATCGCCGGGCCTCCGGGTCCTTCGCCGGGTCCAGCGCGTCGCGGCCGGCGCCGCACTCGGGCAGGAACCGCGGGCGTCCCTCGTTCAGGCCCGGCGGACGCGGCAGCGCGTAGGTGACCCCCGGGACGGTCCCGACGAGCTGCGCGGCGCTCAGCGGCTGGTCGTTCAGCGAGGTCGGCCCCTGGAGGATGTGCGTGCGGGCGTAGTGGCCGCCGGCGTCGAGGTTCTGGCTGAAGCCGGTCCACGTCGAGAGGAAGGCGGCGATCTCCGGCGCGTAGGGGCGCACGCAGCGGGCGGTCGGGACCATCCCGTCGAACGCCCGGCCGACCCGACCCAGGAACGGGGCGGCGTCGCGCAGCAGCGCGGTCGCCCCCGGCGCATCGGCGGTGACCGAGCGCAGGACCGACGCGCCCAGGCGCGAGGTGCGCCGCAGCTCGGCGGCGACCGGGACGGCGACCGGTGCGAGCGTCCGCAGGCGCCGGGCGCCGGGATCCACGTCGGCCAGGAGGCCGTCCAGCCGGGGGACCGTCGCGTCGAGCCGCGCGAGCGTCGCGCGGGTCTCGCGCAGCGTCGCGGGCAGGCGCTCGATCGACGCCCGCACGCCGTCGGCGTCGCGGCCCAGCGCGTCGAAGGTCGCCGCGGCGCCCTCGAGCAGGCGCTCGATGCCGGGCGCGCGGGCGGCGAGGACCGCGGTCGCGCGATCCCCGCCGGCGATGAGCGACGCGAGCGCCCCCTCGTCGACGGCGAGGTCGCCGAGCACGCCGCCGAGCGAGGCGACCGCCCCCGGCGCGCGGCGCAGCGCGGCGTGCAGCTCCCGTCCCCGTCCGCGCGTGCCGGCGGCGGTCAGGCCCATCGCGTCCTGGAAGCGGCGGCGGGTCGGGGCGTCCATCGTGTCGAAGAAGCGGTCCAGCTCGACCGGCGCCCGCGTGTCGCGCCGCGCGATCACGCCGCCGTCGGGGATCGCCGGCGCGTCCCGCGGACCGGGGTGCAGCTGCACGGTCCGGGTGCCGTTGCCGACCGTCGTCCCGAAGCGGATCTCGGCGGTCGTCCCGCGCGGCAGCGGCCAGACGCGGTCGTCGTCGATGCCGAGCTCGACGATCGCCTCGCCGTCGCGGTATGCGACCGTGCCGACCTTGCCGACGTCGACCCCGTCGACCTGGACGTCGAGCCCGGAGGTCAGGCTGACCGCGGACGAGAAGACCGCCCGCACGTGGTGGGGCTGACGGCGGGTGCCGACGGCCCACCACGCGACGAGCGCGGCGACGAGCGCCAGCACGACCACCCACGGGCGGTCGAGGAGGATGGCGGAGGCGCGCCTCATCCGCCGATCGGCCACCGCGCGTTGAGGCCCCAGAAGACCATCGTCCCGAGCGCGCCGATGACGTGCAGGACGATGAGGTTGAGGATCATCGACCGCGCGGTGGCCGTCCCGACCCCCACCGGTCCGCCGCGGGCCCGGAAGCCGTAGTACAGGCCGATCAGCGTGATCGCCGTGCCGATGCTCATCGCCTTGATCTGGGCGTAGAGGACGTCGATCGGGTCGGCGAACGCCCAGTGCGTCAGCTCCCACCCGCCCTGGGAGACCTCGCCGATCTGGACGATCAGGACGAGGTAGTTGGCGAGGTAGTAGAAGCCGAGCCCGACGATGTAGAGGAACGGGAAGGCCAGCCACGCGGCCACCAGGCGGGTGGCGATGACGTAGCGCATCGGGTTGATGCCCTGCGCCTCCATCGCGTCCAGCTCGTCGCTGATCCGCATCGACCCGATCTCGGCCACGAGGCCGCAGCCGACCTTCGCCGCGAGGACGTAGCCCCACATGAACGTCGTGAGCTCGCGAAGCCCGCAGCCCTGCGTGAACAGCCCCGCGTAGGCCGTCGCGCCGTACCCGCGCAGGACGTAGTTGGCCTCCGTCCCGCACATCGTGCCGACCATGAACTCCATGAACCAGATGACGAGCGCCGAGCCGGAGATCAGCAGCGCCGTCTGGCGCAGGATCTCGCCGGTGTAGCGCCAGACCCCGGGCAGCTCGACGAGCGTCCGCCCGACGAACGTCGCCAGCTCGCCGGCCTCGCCGAGGCCGTGCCGGACGGGCTCGCCGAGCCCGCGGGCCAGCCGCTGGGACGGGGTGCGCGCCTGGCCGACCCGGAACGGGCCGACCGGCTGCTGCTCGTGCTGCGAAGCCGCGTCCATGCCCGGCCTCAGTGGAGGTTCGCCGTCTCGGGGAAGGCGGCGAGCAGCGTCGAGGTGAACGCGTAGTTGAAGACCCAGATGCCGACGAAGGAGACGACGACGGCCTGGTTCACCGCCCGCCCGACGCCGGAGGAGCCGCCGCTGACGTGCAGGCCCTTGTAGCAGCAGACGATCGCGACGATGAACCCGAAGCACGTCGTCTTCAGCACGCTCCCCAGCAGGTCGGGAAGGCTGAAGTTCGACGCGAAGGTCGACAGGAACCCCGAGGTCGACTCGCCGAACACGACGACCGCCGAGACCCACCCGCCCAGGACGCCGAAGACGAGCGCGATGATGTTCAGCAGGAACGTCATGACGCCGAGCGCGTAGAAGCGCGGGACCACGAGCGAGCGGACCGGGTCCACCCCCATCACGAGCATCGCGTCGAGCTCCTCGCGGACCTTGCGCGCGCCGAGGTCGGCGGCGATCGCGGTGCCGCCGACGCCGGCGATGACCATGCCGTTGATCCACGGCGCGAACTCGCGGACGGACGCCATGACGAAGAAGGCGCCGAGCCGGTCGACCGTCCCGAAGACGTTCGTGATGTTGCCGCCCTGGACCCCCGGGGCGCCGAACCCGAAGAACATCGTCGCCAGCAGGATCGGGACGAAGCAGCGCCGGAGGATGAGCCACGTCTCCTCGACGAGGTCGGCCTTCCAGGAGAACGGCGGGGTGACGATCGCCACGAGCGTCTGCCACGCCAGCGTCATCATGCCGGCCATCTGCTCGGCCGCCTCGCCGAGCATGCCCGGCCCGCTGGCCCGGCCGCTGCGACCGGGCCGGGAGGATGGCGCGCCATCACCGTCGGCGGGCGCTTGCGTGGGCTGGTCCATCACGGTCGACATAGTTCGCGTGCTCCTCCTTCCGTCGTCTCGAGAACGCGATGCGCCGACGCTAATCGCCCTTCCACAGGGGGCGAATCTCCCCCTGGGCTGATCACGCGCTCCCCCCAGGGGGTCACGCGAGAGGGGGTGGAGCGCGGCGGGCGCGGCACCGCCGCCGGGCGGCTCCTCCACCGGTCCCCCGACCGCCGACGCGACCCCTCCGCGCACGCACGACGGGCGCCTCTCGGCGCCCGTCGCGAACGGCGTGGGGATGTCGGCGGGGGCTACTCCATGCCGAGGGGACCGACCGGTGCGCCGGCGAGGAACTGCTGCACGAACGGGTTCCCCGACTCGAGCATCTGGTCCCGGCCGCCGGACTGCACGATGCTGCCCTTCCAGAGCACCGCGATGTACTCGGCGATCCGCCGAGCGCTCGCGATGTCGTGGGTGATGACGATGTAGGTCCCGCCGTGCTGGGCGTGGACCTCCTCGATCAGCTGGCAGAGCAGCGCGGTGCGGACCGGATCCAGACCGGAGTCCGGCTCGTCGAACATGACGATCTCGGGCTCGAGCACGAGGGCCCGGGCGAACCCGGCGCGCTTGCGCATCCCGCCGGAGAGCTCGCTGGGCATGCGCTGGTCGGCACCGGCGAGGCCCACGTCCCCGAGGCGCCCCATGACGATCTCCCGGATCTCGCCCTCGGAGAAGTCGGTGTGCTGGCGCAGCGGGAAGGCGACGTTGTCGTAGACCGACATCGAGCCGAACAGCGCGCCGTCCTGGAAGAGGATGCCGAAGCGCTTGCGCATCTCCAGCAGCTCCGTGAGCGTCATGTTCGGAACGGACTGGCCGTGGACCAGGACGTCCCCCCGGTCGGGGAACAGCAGGCCGATCAGGTGCTTGATGAGCACCGACTTGCCGGTCCCGGAGGGCCCCAGGACGATCGTGATCATCCCCGTCGGGATCCCGACGTTCAGGCCGCGCAGCACCTGGTTGCGCCCGAACGTCTTGTGGACGTCGACGCACTCGATCGCCCAGAAGTCGCCGGGGACCTCCTCGGTGAACCGCATCGGCCCCTCGTGGTGGTCGCTGTGGGCCGCGGCGCGATCCAGGAGCGCGGCCGTGCTCGGGTCCGGCGTGCGACCGGTCACCGGACGGCCCCGCCCAGCTCGTGGGACAGGTGCTCGCGGTAGGCGTCCCGCAGGCTCGACAGGATCCCGGTGACGCGCAGGAAGCGCCGCACCTGGCCGGCGTAGTCGACCTGACCGTCGACGATCTTCAGCGCGAGATGGGGCCCGCCGTCGAAGAGCTCGTGGAGGTCGCGGGCGTCGAGCTCCAGACGCACCTCGCCGTGATCCTCGCCGTCCAGGACGACGACGTCGCCGTCGCCGAAGCGGACCGCGAACGGCTCGGCGTCGCGGAGCACGAACGCGACGGTCGCCTGGACGACCGCCAGGCGCCTCCCGGCGCGCGGGTCGTCGGCCGCGCCGTGCAGCGTCTCGATCACCGCGGTGCGGATCACGCGCGCCGGCAGCGCTCGCTCGGCCCCGTCGACGGGCTCGACCATGGCCGGCATCACCGCCTCCCCGACCGGTCCGGCACCGCGCTCCGGGCCCCACGCCCACGACCTACCCGTCCAACGGACATGCACAACCTCCTCGGTCGACTCTCTCCCCGTCCGAGGTTAACCGCAGTTTACTTCGTGTGTCAACCCGCCATCGGGCTCACGGAACGACGGGCACCGCGGGCGACCAGTCGGTGGCCGC